>JBOGJF010000428.1:0-2845 GCA_050747785.1 Vicinamibacteria bacterium | reverse complement strand
AGAGAGCTGTCGCCGAGACGGAGCGGAAAGCGATCGATCAGATCAAGAAGGCGCTGCAGGAGAACAGGGACGATATCGCCGCCCTGATCATCGAGCCGATCCAGGGGGAGGGTGGGGACAACCACTTTCGCAAGGAGTTTTTCCAGCAGATTCGCGCCCTCGCGGATGAGAACGAGTTCTTGTTCATCGTCGACGAGGTCCAGACCGGCGTGGGGCTCACCGGACGCATGTGGGCCTATCAGCATTTCGACGTGCTTCCCGATGTGCTCTGTTTCGGAAAGAAAACACAGGTCTGCGGCATGCTCGCCAGCCGCCGTCTCGACGAGGTCGAAAGAAACGTCTTTGCGGAATCTGCGCGCATCAACTCGACTTGGGGCGGAAATCTGACCGACATGGTTCGGTTCCAGCGATACCTGGAGATCATCAGCGAGGAACGATTGGTCGACCATGCGCGAGACACGGGTGACTATCTGCGAGCTCAGCTCGAATCCATGCAGCAGGAGTTTCCACGGCTCATCACGAACGCGCGTGGCCGAGGCCTGATGTGCGCCTTCGATCTGCCGGACGGCGCAACCAGAGACCGATTCCGACAAGACGCCTTTTCGCGGCGCATGTTGATCCTTGCCTGCGGAACCAGCTCGATTCGGTTTCGGCCGTCCCTGACTGTGACCACCGAGGACATCGACAAAGGGATGGACATCACGAGGGAGTGCCTCCGTGCCGTTACTTCGTAGATCCCTCCGCGCCCTTGTCTGGTAGATTCTGGACACGATTCTCGACACGATAACCGTTTACCATAACAAAGGAGTGTTCGATGGAAGCTGGTAGCCCGATCCGTGTGTATAACGATGCCCTGGGTGTCAAGGGGGCGAAGGGAAGGCTCTTGCACGTCAAGGAAGAAGGCTTCTACGAGGTGACTCTCGAGGTCAAGGAGAGAATGTTCCAAGCGTATCTTCCCGTGGCCTGCACCGTGATCCTTGCCGCCGACCCCATTCCGGAGACCGAGACGATCGATATCGAGCGGTATTGAGAGATAGCAGGCCGACGGCGATCGCGTTCGGCCTGCGCGAGCGGAGCGTCCGACTTCGCCAAGGCTTCGTCGGGACCTCGCCGAAGCCCGAAGGGCGTAGGCGGGAGCCCGGCCCGAATGGGCCGCCAAAAGCGCAGGCCGTGGGGGTGGGGCTCCAGGGCACTAATGCAGACAATGTCCTCAGCTGAGAGAGCTCAGGGCGTAGAGCGTCAGGGCCGCGGCACCGGGGACGGTCAGGTTGTCACTGCCGTAGAGGGAGACGATCTCGACGCACGCGGCGACCGTTCCCGCGATGAGCGCGAACGCCACCGATTGGTGCCAATCCATGCCTCCGGCGAGTGCCAGGACCGGTGCCATCGCGGTACTCGCGGCCAGGAACAACGTCAGCGTTCCTTCCATCGTGCGAGGATGGCCGAAGAAGCGGTAACGGCGGGTCCCGAAGCGTTTGCCCACGAGCGCCGCGGCCGTGTCACCCCAGGTCGTCGCCATCAACCCGGCCACCGCGATGTAGCCCGCATCCTCGGATGATCCCGGCCGCCAGAGCCAGCCCAGAAGTAGCGCCACGGACAGAGGAAAGAAGACCAGCCCCAGGTTCACCCGCTCGTCGTCCTCGACCGCTTGGAAGAGCTCATACCGATAAGATGCGTAGTAGAGCGCGGCCATCGTAAGTGGGGGCACGAGGCCCCATTTCCAGGATGTGAAGATCCGAAGGGTCGCGAGCGAGCCCATCCCGATTCCGATCGCGACGAGTTTGCGACCGAAGAATCGACTCGTACGCCAGAGGCGATGGCCGATCTCGGCCGCGACGAGAGTCCCCAGGAGCAATCCGAAGCTCGCGACCAGCGCGAGGAGATTGTGGCGATCCATGTGGGCTATAATAGCCTCGCCGTTGGAGAACCGTATGCGCGGAAAGAGGATGGCGGCGATGTCGGTTGCCGGGGCGTTTCTTGGGCTCGCGAGCGCCGCGCTTGCCGAAGTCATCCATCTCAACAACGGCGACGTCCTTCATGGGACCGTGATCGGCGCCTCGGAACGAGCCATCACGCTACAGACCCCCTACGGGAACCTGGTCATTCCCAAGATCGAGATTCGCCGCATCGACTACGAAGGGGCAGAGCCCCTGCCCTCGCCGGAGGCGCCGCAGCCTTCGCCGGATCACGCTCCCAGCGAAACGCCCGTGGCCGCGGATCGCCCGGTGGCCGGCCACGCCTCGATAACGCTCGACGTCCGAGGCGATTCGTTCTGGTATGCCTTCACCGGCGCCCCCGATAAGCCACCCGACGCGCGGCTCCGGCTCCGGCTGTTCCTCGCCGGGGAGGAAGCGGTGGTGCTGGCAGATGACAAGCACGACACCGAAGATGGGGCGACCCGATACAACTCCTTCACGTTCGCGCCGGAGGATACGCAAATCCTAAGCACCTCGGAGGGTTATAGCTGTCGTCTCCAGGAGATCGTGAACGACGAAGGCCGCGACGGCGTCTTGTTGCTGCTCGGCGTTCCTCAAGCGTCCGGGGATGAGCCCGTTCTCCTGCGGATAGTGTATCAGGTCAACGAGGGGTCTCTCGAGTTTCCTCGCTGGACGAACGCGCTCTCACGTTCGTTTCCGGTACCTCTCGAGGCGGGAAAAGAGACGCTGCTCGTGCTCCAGCAGGACGCAAGCGGACTCGAGTTTACGGGTTTCTTTCGCAAGACGATGAAGAACCTGGAGAGCTTCCAGATCCGCGTCCTGAGCTCCGAGGTAAGAAACCCATTGTAGACAATCCCCCCAATCCTACCGACGCCGTGGCCCGGGCAGGGACCCGGCGGGTCCTCATC
>JBOGJF010000427.1:0-6025 GCA_050747785.1 Vicinamibacteria bacterium | reverse complement strand
CCCATCAACAAGGCTCGGGAGTACATCGCCGAAGGCAGGTACGAAGCCGCGGTGAACTGGCTGGCGACTTTTCTCCCCGCGAACGACGCGGAGAGGCTGGAAGTGGAGTTGCTCATCGGTGAGGCCTCACTGGGTGAGGGCGAGTACGACGAGGCCATCGAGCGGTTGGGGGAAGTGCTCCTCGCCCAGCCGGAAACCGTCCGCGCTCTGAGGCTTCTCGCCCGCGCGCACGGCCTGAAAGGAAACCTGGACGATGCCCAGGCGCTTTATGAGGCGCTCGCGGAGATCGATCCGAAGGACACCGAAGCGAACCTACATCTCGGATATCTCTACGCCATTGAGTCGGACGCCCAACGGTCCGCGTTGGCCTTCAGCACCGCTTTCCGAGACGACTCGGACTATCTCCTTCATGACATCGTTCCGTTCCTGGTCGCCTTGCGCGGGGTAGAATCGAGCGCGGGGCGCATTGAGCCGCCCGTCCCCAAAGACAACATCGCGCCGCCCCCTTCGATTCGTTCGCGCCGGACGAGCGATGACAACGGCGGGATGGCCGTTCTCATCGATCACGAGGGCAAGGTCGTGGCCGCTCAGCTGACGGCCAGTAGCGGGCCGATCCCCTACATGGTGATGTCCATGGTCCGCGCCAACTTCCAACCCGCGGCGGTGAACGGGGTTCCCGTGCCGTGGGTGCTGTCCGTGGGCGGCGAGAGCGACCAGTAACCTGCCCGCGGTTGACCCCAGGCGCATCGTCTGTTACTATTTCATTACACAATTAATCCTCGTTTTCCCGAAATAACAAAGCCGCTGGGGGGCGGTTTCTTTCCTAGATCCATTGCGGGGTGTCGATTTGGGCTTCCATCCTAAGCCGGACGTGTCCGATACTGTCGTCGTGCCTCGAAGACTGATCGATGGACCGCTCTTAGGTGCCGCGGACCAGGTTCCGGAAAGCGTCGCGTCCCGTCCACTCGCTGCGGTCGGCGCTCCTCGGGAGGCCGACGTCCGCGCTCCGATCCCTCGCTCGATCGTCGCGGTGGGGGGTGGCAAGGGCGGCATCGGTAAGAGCCTCATCACGAGCAGCCTCGGCATCTGCCTCGCCCGCAGAGGTCGTCGCGTCGTGCTCATCGACGCCGATCTTGGTGGGGCGAACCTTCACACGGCACTCGGCTTGGCGCCGCCGCGCGTGAGCCTAGGCGATTTCCTGAACCGACGGGTCTCCACCATCGAAGACGTCATCATGGATACCGGGGTTCCGAACCTCGGGCTCATCAGCGGAGCCCACGACTACTTGACCGCCGCGAACCTCAAGTACTTTCAGAAGACGCGCTTGCTGAGCCGGATCCGCGACATCCAGGCCGATTTCATCTTCTTGGACATCGGTGCCGGCATATCGTTCAACATCGTCGACTTCTTTCTCCTCGCCGAAGCGGGATTGCTGGTCGTGGTTCCCGAACCCAGCTCGGTCGAGAACGCCTATCGGTTTCTCAAGATGAGCTTCTACCGGCACCTGTGGTCGGCCGCCAAGAAAAACGGGGCTCGAGAGCTTATTGAGCAAGCCATGGACGAGAAGAACCGCGACGGAATCCGCACGCCCTTCGATCTCCTGGACGCGGTCGAGCGTCTGGACGAGAGGACGGGTCAGTCCCTGAAGGCGCGCGCCCAAACGTTTCGTCCGCGGCTCATCGTCAACCAAGCCCGTTATCCCGAAGACGAGCGCCTTGGACCCTCGATGGCCAGTGTTTGCCGCAAGCATCTCGGTATCGATATCGATTGTCTCGCCAGCGTGCAGTACGAGGACGTCGTCTGGCAGGCTCAGCGTCGCAAGAAACCATTCATGTTAGTGTTCCCGGATTCGAAGGCGGGACAGAGCCTCGAGCGGGCCGCCGTGAACCTCCTTTCCTCTTCGCAGAAGCGCTAGCGATCTCGACATGTTCGAACGACCTTCGGATCAGAATCACTACGAGGTTCTCGAGATTAGCGAGCGCGCCTCGGCGGAGGAGATACAGAGCGCTTACGAGCGCGCGAAGGAAATCTATTCGACTGACTCGGTCGTCTCGAGCTCGATCCTCGCGCCTGAGGAACGACGTCAGATTCTCGAGCGCGTCACCGAGGCCTATCACACGTTGATCGCCGAGGAGAGCCGACGCCTCTATGACCGCAGCCTCGCCGCGCCGGCCCCTTCACGGAATCCGCAGAACGGGTCGAGTCCGGCGCCGCCGGCTACTCGGGTCGGTTACGTGGCGGGTACATCCCCATCGGCGTCTCCGGCTCATGCCTTCCCCCGTCTGGTAGCGTTGCGGCCGCGGGAGGCAAACGAGACCCCCGCCGAAATCGATGCACCCCTCGAGCGCATCAACGTCGCGTTGGGCGCCAAAGAGGAAGCGACGGGAGAGTTCCTCAGGAAGGCTCGGGAGGCGTCGGGCGTCGACCTGCGCTCTATCTCTCAGGAAACCAAGATCGGCGTCACCATGTTGGGCTATATCGAAGAAGAGCGATTGGATAGGTTGCCGGTCGAAGTCTATCTCAGAAACTTCGTGCGGCAGTACGCGCGTTGTCTTGGACTCGAAGACGAACGCATCGCCCGGTCCTACGTCGCTCGCATCCGTCGCCTTCAATCCAAGGGGAGCGATCCTCGCTAGCTTCTCCACCTCGGGCCACTGTTCGAGACGTCACTCACAAGGCGGTCTGCTCCAAAGAGGTACACCGGTCTTCTAACCCAGCGGTGGGTGAGGCTACTCGGCGCCTAGAGCTTGAAGTGCTCCTTCAAACGGCGGGTCTGGGAGCGCGAGACCGGGATCTCGGTCTCGGCCTCGTCCGACATTCTGAGCTGAAGCGTCCGGTTGAACCAGGGAATGACTTCCTTGATGCGCCTCAGGTTGACGACGTAGGAGCGGTGGACCCGCCAGAAGACCGCCGCGTCGAGGTTCGCGATGAGCTCGTCCAGCGTACGGAGGTTGGAGGTGCCCTTCCATTCGTCCGTCGCCACGGTAACGACGCCGTCTTCCACGGTGGCGTAAATGATGTCCTTCGAGTCCACGAGCATGAAGCGCTCGCCCACCTTGACGACCATACGGTTGAGAGAACCCTCCTTATCAAGGGCCCCGAGAATGCGCTCGAGCTGATTGGCGAGCGGCCCGTCTTCGCCGATCTGTCGCCGCGATCGGGCAATCGCCTCGCCGAGGCGCACTTTTTCTACGGGCTTCAAGAGGTAGTCGACGGCGTTGATCTCGAAGGCTTGGATGGCATACTGGTCGTAGGCGGTCACGAACACGACGCAAGGAGGAAGCGTATCCTTGTCGACGAGCCGCCGCAGCACCTGGAATCCGTCCAGCCCAGGCATTTGGATGTCGAGGAAGAGGAGCTCCGGCCGCAGGCGCTCGACCTGGGAAACAGCCTCCAATCCATTTCCGGCCTGGCCGATGACCTGGACGTCGGGAAACGACTCGAGAAGAAAGCACAGCTCGTCCCGAGCCAGCCGCTCGTCGTCCACCACCAGTGCCCGGATGGCCATGCTTACCCGGTTCTCAGATAGGACAGATCGACTTCCGGGATCTCGAGGCGCGCCAACGTTCCGCGCTCGGGAATCCGGGTCAACCCTAGCTGGCAGCCCTCGCCGTAGATCACCTTCAGACGCTCATTGACGTTCGTGAGGCCGATGCCCAACCCGTCTCGAGCGTCTTCCGATGGATGTTCTTGAGGGAGGCCGGTTCCGTTGTCCTCGATCTCGATGACCACTCGCCCGTCGTCACGCCGGGCGCGGATCACGACACGCCCCCCCTCGAGTCGCTTGGAGATTCCGTGCTTGATGGCGTTCTCCACGAGCGGTTGCACGATCATCGATGGGACGAAAGTGTCCAAGACGCTCTTGTCGACGTCTTTCTCGACCACCAGCTTGCCGCTTCCGAATCGCACCGACTCTATGTCCAGGTAGGAATCGATGAACTCCAGCTCTTCCCGCAGCGGTATGAAACTCTCCTGCTCCTGCAGCAATTTGCGCAGGATGCTGGACAACTTACGGATCAATCGCCGCGCCACCTCCGGATCGGTGCGAATGGCGGAGGCGACGGCGTTCAAGGTGTTGAACAAGAAATGCGGATTGATCTGACTGGAAAGGGCCTTCAGCCGCGCGCGCGCGACCAAGACCTCTCGTTCGGCCAGTTTTTGCTCGAGGCGGATGTTGTTCCAGATCTTGAGCGGGATCCCTAGACAGGAAAGCGTGCAGATGTAGATGGCCAGCATCACCCACGCGTTCGCGGAGCCCAGGTAGAAGAGGAACCCCGGCGCAAGTTCCGAGCCTACGAAGATGCGAAGCGACTCGAGCCCGACGGTCACCGCGAAGATGACGATCTGCCAGTCGAAAATGCGGTCGCGCACCGCGGTCTTGGCGATGCGGTAGAGGTTGAGAAAGACAAAGGGGGAAAAGCTCCAGATGTCTTCCCGGCGGCAGAGCTCGCGCACGATGCCGCCCGCGACGCCGTAGAGGACACCGAGCGGCAGGGCGAGAAATTCCCCGTGGATGGTGGCCGGCGTGCCCACCATGAGTCCCACCGCCGCCCCGGCGACCGGTCCCGCTAACAAACCGATGAGAAGTGTTCCGGACAGGGATAGGTCGGCGGCGTCGTAGTTGAGCAATATGCGAACCCCGACCCCTGAAGACAGCAGCATGCCCGCGAACAGAGCGAAGATCCATTTCTCCTTCAAGGACAGTTCCTCGCGCTGGAGCAGTCGTTTGAACGCCGCGAAGCGGCCGAGGAGGCTGGCAATCGAGGCCATGACCCCGAGCTTGACCAGCAACGTGACCAGAACCAGCTGGTCCTGGGATAAGGTTCTGTCCATAGACTAGTGTTCGCAAGTTAGCATGAGTCTCCGGGGGTGTCAAAAAGCTAAGATCTGCCCCTGGAACGGCTTATAGGGAGTCGCTTCTCGGCGGCTCAGTACCTCAAGGGTTACTGGCGGGGACGTCGAGCTCGATCTCGACTCGACCGGCTTGCGGGACGCCCGCCGTCGCGGGGAACTGCCACTGCAGGGCTTCTTCGACCACGCGCAGGTTGGCCTCGGGAAAGGACGAACGCGCGATCTGTGGGTTGACCGGTTGCCCGTTCTCGTCGAGCTCGAAGCTCAGCAGGATCTTTCCCTTGAGGGGGATGCTGGTTGGATTCTCCAAGGCCGGTGGCTCCACTCCTTCCGGGAGAGCAAGCGTTTGCGCGGCTTCCCAACGTTGCGCTTCTTCATCGGTCAAGAGTCTCGGCGTTGCCGCCAGGATCAAGAAGAAGGTGTTGGGGCGAAGCAACTCATAGAGCTGGCCACGACTCTCGCGGTCCGCGAACTCACGAAAGTGTGAAACGTAATCGCTCGGCGTGATCTCCAGCTCGTCGCTGCTCCATACCGACGTGCGATGCATTTGCAGATCGAGCTCTCGCGAGTGCTCGCGAAGGGTGTCGCCGCCGCGCATGAACCGGACTTGGAGCTGAGCCTTGAACGTCCCGGCGGGATGGTAGCTCTCCATATGGATCTCGGAACGAATGCTGCGCGTGCCCGTGGTCCATTCGAAGCGCGCCACACCTTGTTCCACGGGCACCGTATCCGCGATGAGCGCCGCCAGAAACGTATCCGGGACTTGTTTGGCCAGCGTACTGGGCCACTGCGTCGCGGAAACATCCCGTCCGTCGGTCATGATGAAGAAACTGAGCTCGCTCATCGCCGCGAAGTCCGGCGCCGTCGATCGTGACTCGAACAACCGAAGGTCGACGACCAAATTGTCGGGAATCGGGTAGGAAGGCGCTGACGGGGGATCGGTTGCCGTGTCCTGAGACCCCGGAGAGGAGTAAGGAGCGTTCGCCGAGAGACCGACCGCCAGTCCGGCGATCAGGAGGGCCGCGGTGAGCAGCGCGGGAGCTTTCATCGGTCACCCCCTTTCACCGGCCGAATCCGCTTCGCCTCCAGCAACGCGATCAAGGCACGCGCGGCGTGATAGTGGCAACTGGAGGACTCGTCCATGAGCTGGCGCACGGTGACGGTCCTCTGCAGG
>JBOGJF010000426.1:0-7462 GCA_050747785.1 Vicinamibacteria bacterium | reverse complement strand
ACATTGAGGACCCTGATCGTGAGCCGATCGAGAGGGAAACGCGTGCGCACGACCATCTGTGCACGAGTCTCTCCACGCACCCAGAAGCCCATGCCGCGATAGCGCTCCCGACCCCAGGTGTGGTCGTCGAGAAAGTAGCCCAGGTAGCCGTCGTCGAATCTCTGCCGAAACTTCGACGGATCGATGTTGGTCGGGAGATCGTTGATGAGCGACAGCTCCACGGGAAGCCATTGGTAGGGTCCGGTGGAGGCATGAGCGCCGGGCCGGCGGGCGGCCGCAAACGGATTGACTAGGATCGTCGTCAGGAAGATGCCGGCCATACCCCAGGATGGCAGCGTGGCCAGGAGCGGCCGAATGATCGTCGGAGTGAGAAAGAAATAAACCGGGTAGATGTTCATGAAGTAGCGGTTTCCGAGCGTGCCGCCTCCGCCGAAGTAGTTGACGGGCATCCAGACGATCAGAAGCAGGCACTCGAACGTGGCCAGAGCCAGCAGCATCCACTGCCAGGATTTCTTTTGGCCGAAGGCGAACAGGGCCACCGCGGCCGCCGCGGGAAAGAAATAGATGGCCGCTCCCGAGAATCGTCCTAGGTGAAAGAAATAGAGGTCGTGCGCCACGATGTCCCAAGGCTGTTGCGTATATATCTCGGAGGTGACCTTGGCGAGACCGGTATTCTCGAAGCTGAGGTCTGCGCGTTGGAAGGGATAGCGCCCGTAAAACGTCTTGCGATCGCCGCCCTGGTAGTTCATCTCGCCGGTGATGGCAAGATTGGCAACGAAGAGTCCACCGAGGAGGAGGCCGAACGCCGTTCCCGTCGCCAGGCCACGCTTCCATTGCCGCCGCAGAGCAAAGAGTACGAGCGGCGGCAAGATGAGGAATACATTCGAAGGCTTGGAATAGGTCACCGCCCCGAAGATGGCGGCCGCGATGACGTCCGAGGTCGCGCCGCGCAGAAACCAGGGCGCTACGGACGCCCGCTCCTTGTAGAGCCAGAAGAAGAGGCCAAGGAACACGAGGCTCAGGTTAAAGAGCTCCGGCGTCAGCCAGATGAAGTAAGCAGGCGCGACGGAAGCAAGAAAGTAGGTGAGCGTGTAGCCGAGGGACGCTCCCGGCGAGCTGGTCGCCGAAAGGAAGAAGAAGCCGCTCACGAGAACCGCCATCAAGGCCAGAGTATGGAGCACGAGCATGCCGTTGGTCCCGAAAAGACTCACCAAGGGCGCGGCAGCCACCGAGTAGAGAAAAGACTTCGCAAAGTAGATCTCCTCGGTGACTTCCCCATCTCGGATCAGGAAGGGAAACTGCGTCGTGACGGTGAGGCGCCCCGCTCTTCCTCGCTTGAGAAAGATGCCCGACGGTCCGCCCTCGAACTCCCGGTAGGTGCGTTCCAGGTCTTTGCGGGTGAAGAGGAGATCCCCGTCGTAGGCCAGGCTGTGCGCCATCGCGTAGTAGGTCGCTTGATCGCTCCACATGGCGCCTGCCGACCGGGGGTAGTCGACGGACAAGGAGAAGCCGAGCAAGGCGACCCCCAGGGCGAACAACACTCCCAAGGCCTGATACCGCGAGAACATCCTGGAGATCATATGCGGCCGGCGCGGTGGGCGACAACACTCGTATCCGTGCCGTGGGGGCCGCCGCCTGGCTAGCTCCGGTCGAGGCAACGACGTAGTTTGGCGGCGCAGCAGGCTGATGTTGTTCGCGTCGACTGCTAGACCGGGAAAAAAAGGGCGAGGGCGTACCAGTTCTTGGAGTCGGTGAAGACCCTGCCCACCTTGAACCGTGCGTTACCAGCGATATCCCCGATGAGCGGGAGCGTGTATTTGTAGGAACTTTCGGTGTGGATCGATTCTCCCTTCGAAAAGTCGTAGGATTCTTCCAGCCGACGGACCGCGACGCGTTGTCCCTTCTCGGAGATCAAATGCATTTCAATCCGCGAGGCCTCTTCGTTGTAGATGGCCCGGTGGCTGAAGGATTCCAAATCGAACTCCCCTCCCAGCTCGCGATTAATGCGCGCGAGTACGTTGAGGTTGAATCGGGCGGTGACCCCCGCGGCATCGTTGTAGGCCGGCTCGAGAATCCTCGGGTCCTTTTGTAGGTCGAATCCGATCAGAAGCGCATCGTCCTCGCCCACGCCGTCGCGGAGCGTCTCCAAGAAAGACCCGGCCTCCCGAGGCTCGAAGTTACCGATACTCGAACCCAGGAAGAGGACCAGCTTCCGGTCCGCTACTTGCGGTTCGCGAATGGCGAGGCGCGTGGCTTGGCGGAGTCCCTCGCCGTACTCCGAGGCGATCGGGATGGTGGTGAGACGCGGATAGCGGGCATCGAGCTTGCGGGCCGTCTCGTCCAAGATGGTCGGGGAGATATCGATGGGTAGGTAATGGAGCCGCCGCTGCTCCTCCATGATGTTCTCCAGCAGGATCTGTGTTTTCGATGAGCTTCCGCTCCCCAGCTCCACCAGGCTGATGTCGCCATCCAGGGCGTCCCGAATGGCGGCCGCGTGCTCTTTCAGGATGGACGCCTCCGTTCGGGTCAGATAGTACTCGGGGAGGCGCGTGATCTCCTCGAAGAGTCGCGAGCCTTCCTTGTCGTAGAAATACTTCGCCAGGAGGTACTTCGGCTTGCTTCCCAGTCCCTGACGCACGTCGCGCGCGAACTCTCTCAGAAGTTGTGAGGAGTGGGGATCGGGCATCGGGGCGCGGGAAGTGAGCGTTCGTCTAGAAAATGACATTATTTTCAGAACGATAACATACAGTCGACAACCGATCCTACGGTGTCGGGTCGGTTAAATCAAGACATTCCCTGGAGCGTCGCGGCGGCTTGACGGGTGGCGGGCTCCTTGCTAGACTCGCGCCTCTTTCATGAACAAGGCGACCACCCTCGAGGACGTTCGCGCCTACTGGAACGAGTTCGTCAACGACATCGAAATCACCGATCTCCCCGTCGGGACGCCCGAGTTCTTCGACGCCCTAGAACGCTACCGCTACGAGAAGATCGACTATCTCCGGGACTACGTCGGGTTCCCCCGCTATAAGGGAAAGAAAGTCCTGGAAATCGGCTGCGGTGCGGGAGTTGATCTCCTACAGTTCGCCCGCGCGGGGGCGGACGTGAGCGCGGTGGATCTCACTCCCAACGGGATCAGGCTGGCGACCGCCAATCTCGCCCGCGAAGGCCATCGGGGTGACCTCCAGGTGGGCAACGCGGAATCGCTGGCCTTTCCGGACGAGCACTTCGACGTCGTGTACTCGCACGGCGTCCTTCATCACACCGTGGATACGCAGAAGGCCATCGACCAGGTTCACCGTGTGCTGCGTGTTGGCGGAGAGGCGATCATCATGCTCTACAACCGTTACTCCTGGTTCAATCTGGTGGCCATCCTTTCCGGTACCAATATCGAGCACGCGAAGAAAGATGCCCCCATCATTCGCCGCAACTCGACCGGCGAGTGCAGAAAGATGTTCGGCCGATTCCGGGAGGTCGCGATCCACGTCGACCGATTCCCCAAGCGCACCGTCAAGTTCGACAACCTTTTCGCCAGGCTCAACAACCATGTCCTGGTCCCCTTTTTCGAGCTCCTTCCTGATCGGATCAAACGACCTTTTGGATGGCACATCATGATCCGCGCCAACAAATAGCGAACACGCGGGCGCGGCGTCGTTCCGGGGCATCGATTCGTGAACGCTCGAAAGCGTGTGCTAGAGTAGCCGAATCGTGGCAGACGCCACGAATGCTCGATGAAACCCCAAAACGACTTCCTGGTCGTCGGCGCCGGCGTGGCCGGACTTACCTTCGCCCATTCGGTGTTGAAGGAGGGACATGGTGTCACCGTGGTCGAGCGTAACGAGGTGGTGGGCGGCTTGGCCCGATCGTTCCGTTACGGTGACTTCACGTTTGACGTCGGGCCGAAGCGGTTCCACACCGAAGACAAAGAGGTCCTCAATTTCCTCCTCGACGTGCTCGGGGACGATTACTTGGTCGTGGATCGTTCGAGCGCGGTTCATCTGTTCGGCAAGTATTTCCCCTGGCCGCTCGAAAGCAGCGCCCTCTTTCGACTTCCGCTCCCGGTCATGCTGTCCGCGGGCATCGACCTGCTGCGGCGGCGGGCACCGACGGATCCGAACTCCTTTACGGATTACACCCGATCCCGCTACGGCGACACGCTCTACCGTCTCTTCTTCAAGCCATATACGGAGAAGTTCCTCCAGATACCCTGTGAGGACGTGCACGTCGACTGGGCGACCACTGGAATCAATCGGGCGGTGATCGACAAACGCGTGAAGAGCGAGTCCTTGTTCGATCTCGTTCGGAACGTGCTTTTGCCTCGTCCGGTCGTGACGAAGTTCATGTACCCGAGCTACGGCGGCTTCGGTACGTTCTGCGACAAGCTGGGCGAGAAGGTGCCGCAGATGGGCGGTGAGATTCGTCTCCGGGACACGGTCACGGCGATTCGGATCGGGAAGGATTCGATCGACGAGGTGGAGCTCGCTGACGGGACGAAGCGACACCCGCGGTACTTGATTTGGAGCGGTAATCTGATCGCGCTGGCCAAGCTGCTCGGGCAAGAGCCTCCTGGTATACGCTACCTCTGTACGGTGCTGTACAACGTCGAGGTGGAGGCCGACGTCCTGGAGACGGAGCAGTGGATCTACTACGGGAGCACCGATACCCCCCTCTCGCGGGTGACGATTACCAAGGAGCTCGCTCCCTACATGTCGCCCCGTGGAAAAACCGGTCTTTGCGTCGAGGTGACTTGTTTCGAGGGAGCCGAGATGTGGCGCGAGCCGGCGCAGCTCATTCCCAAAATCCTATCCGACCTTGTGCGCCTGAAACTCGTTCGCTCCAGCGAGGATTTCGGGAACGTGCACGTCGAGCGGGTTCGCGACACGTACCCTATCTACGACCTTCACTACAAGCAGAGCTTTTCGGCTTCGGCGCGCATGGCCAAGCCATTCAAGAACCTGAAGCTCCTGGGGCGCACGGGGGCCTACTGGTACAACAACTCCGATCACTCGATGAAAATGTCGCTTCACCTGGCGCAGCACTTGTTGAAGGGTGCGCCGATGGAAGAAAAAGAGGCCTTCTTCAAGGTCTAAGGGAACAGCGCGAGCACCGCGGGAGGAACCTTCGATTCGGGTACCGCAGTCCCCTTGACACTATAGGGCCCGTACGGCCCCCAAATGGCGGTGCCGACGATGTTTCCGTTGGTAATGCGTCCCAGGCTCGTCACCTGGATCTGTGTGAGCACCCCTTTCTTGACGACCGGCGAGATAAAGACGTGGATCCATCCCCAAATATCGTGGGCGTTCCGGTTGAAGAAACGGCCCCATTGCTCCCATCCCCAAAAATCACCGTTCGCGAGCGCATCGAAGACGAACAGAGTTTGCGTGTCGTACCAGTTGCCGTCTGCCCAGATGCAGGCTACACGCCCTTCGTGCTTCAATGTCGTGACGTTCCACACGATGCGCATATAGCACGTCCCTTTGAAGACGATTTTCCCGCCAAGTTTGTTGGTGGTGCTGTTTAAGCTCCTGCCTGCCGAGCTAACCGTGAGCTTGACCCACGTCCCATCCATCAGTTGGGCCTCGGCGCCGGTGGTGGAGACCAACGTGACCAGCAGGATCGCCAGCGCACTTGCTACAAGCTTTTGACGCATCACCCGCCTCCAGAGAACAGCACGGTCACGCCCCTCTGTGACCCAGAGCGCGGGATTATATGTCTCGAGCTTCGGCCACGTCCACCGACTTCCGGAGGCGAATGCGCTCTTGTTGTCAGGCAAAAGGCCTTCCGCCATCATGGCCGACCTCATCGAGTACGGAACCTGGAACAGAATGTCCGTTTGCCGGTATTTCTCTCGAGGAGGTTTGGATGCGCGTCGGGTGCTACACTAAACAGAATGGAAACCCCATTCGGTAATCTCACTGTATGCGACGCTCATTCTCATCTATTCTCATATCGCTTCTTCACCACATTGGCCAAGGAGCTCTCCGGCGCCGTGTCGGAGGAGGAGGCCCTCGACGCGCTGAGGGACCGCTTGCCCTTCGAGCTCCCCGATGCGGAACCGGTGAACCTTGCCAGGCGTTGGGTGGCGGAGCTGGATCGTCACGGGGTGAGTCGCATCGTGCTCATCGCGAGCGTGCCGGGCGACGAGGAATCGGTCGCCGCCGCCGCCCGCGCCTATCCAGATCGGATTGTTCCTTACTTCATGTTGGATCCAACCAGGCCCGAGGCTCCAACTCGAGTCGAGCGGGCATTCTCCGAGCTCGGTTTCAAGGGAGTTTGCCTCTTCCCCGCCATGCATCGCTTTCATGCGTGGGACCGCCGTCTCTTTGCTATCTTCGAGAGGATCCAAGCCCACCGCGGTATCGTGTTCGTGCACTGCGGCCATCTCAGGATGGGCGTCCGCGACAAGTTGGGTCTTCCTAGCCGCTTCGACATGCGTTTCGCAAACCCGGTCGACCTCGATGGAGTGGCCAAAGCGTTCCCCGACATGCCGTTCGTGCTGCCTCACTTCGGATGCGGTTACTTCCGCGAGCTTCTGTTGCTCGCCGATCAGTGCGCGAACGTCTATGCCGACACTTCGAGCTCCAACGGCTGGATGCGTCTGATGCCGTATTCGTTGGATCTGAAGAGCGTCTACGCGAAGACCCTCGAGGTCCTGGGGCCAGAACGCATTCTCTTCGGAACGGATTCCAGTTTCTTTCCCCGCGGCTGGCGTCGCGACCTGTTCGACGCGCAAGTTGGCATCGTGGGTGAGCTCGGAGTGTCGCGGCTGCACGCGGCGCAAATCTTCGGGAACAACCTGACGAGGCTGGTGGGGGGCTAGGGCGTCGTGTCGTCGAGCTCCCCAGGGCCTTGGATCGTGTTCGCCGCGCTCGTCTTCATCCCGGCAGCGTGTTCCGCTCCGACCGAGCGGAACGTTTCGGCGGAAGATCGGATTCTGGAGGAGCGGTCGCGTGACTATTTCGACGAGCGGTTTCGCTTTTACCCGGTCGAGGCCACCGGGGCCGGAGTTCACGCCTATGACGGTGAGCTGGGACGGTTCGGAGCGAGCCAGATCGCGGCCCGGGTGGCGCAACTCCTGGATTTCCGTCAGCGCCTTCTCGGCATCGACCTGTCGGGCCTTTCCTGGGCCGCGTTCATCGACGCTCTCTGGTTGACGAGCACCGTCAAGGCCGAGCTTTTCGAGCTGGAGGAGATCGAGCCGTGGCGGAAGTCGCCCAGCTTCTATAGCGATATCCTCTGCCGTGGCGTGTCCAGTCTGCTCGAGCCGTGGGACACCCCCCGCGTAGAGGCGCTCATTTCGCGGCTCGAGCAAGTCCCGATGCTCCTTCAGGCCGCGATCGAAAACATCGAGAGCCCCTCTCCCATCGCGCTCGAGGAAGGACTCGCCGAACTCCGAACGTGTCAGGAGACCATCGCGGGGCTGCCCACCGCCCTAGAGGGATTCTTGGACGAGACGCGTTCGCAG
>JBOGJF010000425.1:0-2940 GCA_050747785.1 Vicinamibacteria bacterium | reverse complement strand
GATAAGAAGATGACGATTTTGCGTCCGGGTAGTTGCCCCAGCCCCTGGCCCAGGCTTTCGAGCGTCTCATAGATGTTCCGCGTGCCGATATCGGCCCCGACCCCGCCATAGAGATCCATGGACAGGAGGGGGATTTCTCGAATCGTACGCAGAGTTTCCTCCTTCGAGGGGCGGAACTGTTGGAGGACCTTGGTCGAGAAGCCCATGTCGATGATGAGGGCCTCGTCGCCTTCCGCCATCGACTCGACGACAAAGCTTTCGAGCGCCTGTTTTGCCCTCCGGATGTACGTCGTCTCAGCTCTTTGACGATTGATGATGAAGATGAAGCGGCGCGGGAACACGTTGACCGTGGTGGTCTCCGTGGCGGGCGTCGAGGAGTCGCGAGGAGCCGTCTGAGCGAGGTAGGACGCCCAATCGATGACGTCGAAGGTTTCGATCTCCTGTGGCACTCCATCTTCCATGAGCTCGAAGTCGTCTCGGGTGAGTCCAGAAACGGGCTCGCCGTGCTCATCGAGGACGAGGACGTCCACGAGGACCGTGGAAACTTCCGCACGAAAGCGGGGGACTTCCTGAGCTGGCTGAGCTGGCTGAGCCGGCTGAGCTGGCTGAGCTGGCCGACTCTGCTCCTGCCATGCGGCATGAGTCAGAGCCGACGAGGCCAAGAGGACGAAAGCGATGATAACGGTGACGAGTGTTCGAAAGGCGTGCATAGGTGCTCCGGGGTGGAGGCCTAGAGTGCTAGCGCGTCGGTCTTGTGAGCTGGCCTCCGCAAGACCCGCTTGCATTATAGAGACGCCGTGTTGGCTTCACAACTTCACGGCTCGAGCGCGATATCGGCCATCGCCCGCAACGTAGCGCGGTCCTTGATCGCGCAGAGGATGGTGCCGACACCGGCTTCCCTCCAGGCCGCGAGGCGCTCCGCAACGCGAGGCCGCGGGCCGCAGAGGCAGACTTCGTCAACGAGCTCGCTGGGCACGGCCGCCGTGGCTTCGACCTTCTTCCCGCTCAAGAAAAGTTCCTGGATCGTTCGGGCCTCCCGCTCGTAGCCGTACCGGCAAGCGAGATCGAAATAGAAATTCCTTCCCCTGGCTCCCATGCCTCCAATGTAGAGAGCCAGGTTCGGTTTTTGCGATTCCCAGCAGGTGTCGAGATCGTCCCCGAGAGAGACGCCCACCGTGGGTGCGATGTCGAAACGGTCTTTCGCGGCATCGGTGCGGCCGGCCAGTCCGGCCTTCAGGTGCTCCTCGAAGACCTCACGGTGGAAGGGTGAATAGAAGATCGGCAGCCACCCGTCGGCGATTTCCGCCGCCAGGGCCGTGTTGTGAGGGCCGATGGCCGCCAAGTAGATGGGGAGGTCGGAACGCCGGGGTCGCACCATGAGCTTGAGAGGCTTGCCCAGCCCCGTTCCCCCTTGCAGGGGGATCTGGTAGTGTGCGCCCCGATGCTCGAGCGGCCCATCTCGACGAAGGATGGCGCGAACGATCTGGACGTACTCGCGAGTTCTTTCCAGTGGCTTGTCGTAAGGGACGCCGTGCCAGCCCTCGATCACCTGAGGTCCCGAAACACCGAGGCCCAGCCGGAACCGCCCTTCGCTCAGGCCATCGAGGGTCGCCGCGGTCATCGCGGTCATCGCCGGCGTGCGAGCGGGCATCTGAAGGATTGCCGATCCGATGCCGATGCGCTTGGTTCGAGCCGCGATCCAGCCGAGCGTGCTCACTGCATCCGAGCCCCAAGCCTCCGCGACCCACACGGAGTGATATCCGAGCGTCTCTGCTTCTTGGACCAGCGGCGTTGGGTCCTCGATGGCCTTCATGAAACCGAGACTCAGTCCCAGTCGCATGACGGTCAGCGTCGGCTGCCTTGGATCCGCTCCCGAAGGGGCCGGCGTGATGGTGTCGCGGGACGTGATGGGGTGGACGTTTGCTTGACGCCGACGCGAGGGCAAAGAGGCTCGAGGAAGCACGCTTCGCACCTCGGCTTTCGCGCCAGGCAGGTTGCCCTTCCATGGTAGATGAGCCGGTTTCCCAAGCCGATCCACTCCTTCTTGGGCACGATCTCCATCAGATCCTTCTCGACGTCCTGGGGATTCTTGCCCTTCGATAGCCCCAGCCGATGGGCGAGCCGGAAGACGTGCGTGTCGACGACGACGCCGGCGGCCTTGCCGAAACCGTTTCCCAGAACCACGTTGGCCGTCTTCCTCGCCACGCCCGGCAGGCTGAGCAGCTCGTCCATAGTCTCCGGCACGCGCCCCCCAAAGTCTTGGACGATTTTCCGCGCCGCGCCTTGAATGGATTTCGCCTTGTTTCGAAAGAAGCCGGTGGATCGAATGAGCTCTTCGAGCTCTCCGCGATCGGCACCCGCCAGATCATCGGCAGCCGGAAAGCGCGCGAAAAGAGACGGCGTCACCTTGTTGACGCGGGCGTCGGTGCACTGAGCGGAGAGAATCGTGGCGACCAGAAGCTGAACCGGATTTCGGTGATCGAGAGCGGTGCCCACCTCGGGAAACGCCTGGCGCAGTCGCTTGATGATGAGCGCGGTCCGTTTCTTGAGATCCACTTTGGTTTCGCGCGCCATACGATTAGATCTCGACCAGGACGTCGTCTCCTTCCACCTTGACGGGGTAGCTCGCGACACCCATCGCGGGATTGTCGGTATTCTTGCCGGTCGTCACGTCGTATTGCCACGCGTGCCAGGGGCAGATGAGCGTCGATCCGTCCATCGCGCCCTCTCCCAAGGGACCACCCTGATGGATGCAGGTGTTGTCGATCGCATAGAAGGCGCCGTCTACGTTACAGAGCGCGATGATCTTCCCATTGGCATCGGCCACTTTGCATTCACCGGGCCGGAGGTCGCTCGTCGATGCGACTTTCACGAATTCCGCCATGGCTTGCTCCTCCTCGAGGGCGATATTAGAACATTTTCTAGTGCGCGCGGGGACCC
>JBOGJF010000424.1:0-8009 GCA_050747785.1 Vicinamibacteria bacterium | reverse complement strand
AGCCAACGACTTCTCATGAGTTGTGCGGGTCTAGATCGAAACGCCAATTTCCTGAGTGATCTAGCATGCCGCGCGGAGGTTGTCCACGCTACAACTAGCGCCTCGATCTCCTCCGCGACGAGCGCTCGCGGCTTGCGCGCAGGGTAATGCGGTTGGAGGAGTAAACCCGCCACCGCGAATCGAGCCGGCGGTGGGCCTTCTTCAACGCTCTTCTCTCCTCCGACGTCGATCGTCGCCTCGCCGGATCATCTCGTCAAACCGCGCCCGTTGCTCCGGAGTGAGCAGCGTTCGGATGTCCTGGCGAAACTCGTTCCGCAACGTCTCGTAGGCTGTCTGGGATTCGCGCCAAAATTCGCGGGCTCTCTCTTGATTGGCGGTGAGGGCGGCCTCCACTTTTGTCTGTTGCTCCGGAGTGAGCCGGAGCTCGTTGTTGAGCCTCTCGGCCAGTCCCGAAACCCGCCCGCGCCGATCTCCGCCGCGTGCATCCCGATCGAGCACCAGCCGATCCATCGCCACGCCCATCCCCATTCCAACGATGAGCGTCGACAATAGACTGGCCCATATCCACTTGCGAGATGCCGGATTCATGTCTAGGGCTCGCTTTCCGGAAACGGATCCAGCGCGATACTCAAGACCGGGTTCATCAATGCCGTCTCTTCGTATTCCGCCGACAGACCGATGCCGAGCTCGCTGGCCTCCAGCTCCCGGAGGTCTGGCTCCGGCTCGGACGACCAAACGACCGCGGCCGCCACGGCGACGGCGGCCAGCGCCATGGGTGCGAGTCGCACGGCCAGCCACCTCCAGACGAATCCGGACCCCGCAGGCTCGAGCTCCTCGTTGCGGCGCGTGCGAAAGCGGGCGACGAATCCGGGATCCGTCTCCACGGAGACCGATAGCATCTTGGAAAGCTGGCGCAACGAATCCGTAGCTTCACGGCAAGAAACACAGTGACCCAGGTGGTTGCGGAATGCCTGTTCCTCCCCCGGGGACATCTCTCCATCGAGGAAAGACGAGTAAAGCGGCTCCCATCGCTTACAAGTCATCGTCTCACTCTCCCTCTAACCAGGATCCTTTCAAGGCTGTCAGCCGCGACCTGAGCTCCAGTCGGCCGCGGTGGATTCGGATCTGAACGGTACCCAGTGGCCAGCCGAGAAAATCCGCGATCTCCCGATAGGTCATCCCTTCGATTTCGCGGAGCATCAGGGGCGTTCGATAGTCAGGGCGCAACCCCGCGAGCGCCCGAGCCATATGCTCTTGCAGCTCCCTCGCCTCGGCCATTGCTTCGGTCGAGGCCTGACGACCGGCCCATTCGAAAAGACCCGCCTGTTCCAACGGGACCTCCTTTTTCCGCCGGAGGCTTCGCAACTCGTCGTACGCCCGGTTGATCGCAATTCGGTAGAGCCAGGCCTTGACCGACGCACCGCCACGGTAGGTGGTCGCTTTCCGGTAGGCCCGGATGAAAGCGTCTTGCGCAATGTCCTCGGCCAACCCCCAATCTCTGACTAAACCATAGGCGAGCTTCCTGAGTGGCGCCTCGTAGCGCACGACCAAAGCCTCGAAAGCCTCCTCCTCCCCCTCAACAAAACGGGAGAGGAGCCTCTCATCCGAGTCCACCGCCCGCGGTCGAGCTATAACACTGCCCTCGAATACATAAGACGTCCACGACGTCGATTCTATTTCGGACGTGGCCGTCTGACACGCTTCGGCTCGGCACCCACGCCTTCTTGACGGCCGCCCTCGGGCCAGCTTCAGCTCAGCACCGATGTTTATTGACGGCACCTAAACTGCGAATATACCGTAACTTCCGCTAGGGGGAGGGCCGACGCCATCCCGGTCGGGGATGCGCCAGGGCTCGAGGATGAGCCGGGGGAGAGCTTGCAAGACCGCCCAACTAGTGGCGCGCCGCGTGCGCCCGACGGGTCCGCTCTTTGAGGTCCCGAAGCGTGGCCAGCTCAGCCGCGGTCGGCGGGCTCGTCTCGGTCACTTCCTCCGCCGTCTTTAGCCTCCATCCCGTTGCCTTCCGCGCTTCGTCTTCCGTGACGCCCGGATGGACCCGCGTCAGAATCAACTCCCTTCCTCCGTCCCGCTCCAAGACCCCGAGATCCGTCACGACGCGCGTGACGCCCTGGGCTCGACTGAATCCTTCCTTGCGGCCCACGGTCGTCACGAAGTCCAGCTCTTCGACGAACGTTCTGGGGCTTTGGCGGACGATGACGACGACTTCGCGGGAGCAGTTCGCGATCTCCGGGGCACCCCCCGCCCCGGGGAGACGGACCTTCGGCTCGCGGTAGCTTCCGATGACGGTGGTATTGATGTTGCCGAAGCGGTCGAGCTGCGCCGCACCAAGGAAACCCACGTCGATGCGACCGGCCTGCAAGTAATAGCGAAAGACTTCCGGAGTCGAGACCACGGTGAAAGCCGTTTCCGCGAGCTCGCCGTCCCCAATCGACAGCGGCAGCACGTCGGGCTTCGACCCAATCGTGCCGGACTCGTAGATCAGGACGAGATTCGGAGCGTGGGTCAGCCTTGCGAGGTTGGCGGCCTCGCTGGGCAATCCGATGCCGACGAAACACACGGCTCCGTCGGGCAGGGCGCGGGCCGCGGCGACGGTCATCATCTCCTCAGCGGTGAAGGCGTTCTCAGGCATCGGTCGATTGCCTCAGTCTAGCTCGATACTCGACGACGTCCGCGGTCTCGACCACATGCCGGCGCATCCAATCCGCGAAGGTATCTCGGTCCCGCGATATCGTGTCCCAGGACTGGTAGAAGGCATTGTCCCTTCTCGTGTAGCCCTGGGCGTAGGACGGATGGGCACCCTCGGGCGCCTCACACACCGCGGTCACGACCCAGTGAGGCAAGAGCACCGAATGGGCCCGCCCCGCCACGTCAGGGACGACCTCATCGACGATCTCCTCGACCGTCACGATGGACTGTGTTGCCGCCAGAATGGCTTCCTTTTGAACGCCCACGATGCCCCAGATCAACACGTTGCCACGGCGGTCCGCCTGCTGCGCGTGGATGATCGTCACGTCCGGACGGTGCGAAGGAACAGCCGCAAGCTCCTCCCCGGTGAAGGGACACTTCACCCGTCGGATCATCGGGTTCACCTTGGGGAGATCGGATTCCATATCACCGCGAAAGATGGCAAAGGGTAGCCCCGCGGCCCCCGCGGTATAGGCGCTCGCCATCGCGGCGTGGCTGTGCTCTTCGATCTCGATGGGCTTCGGCCAACCATGCTCCACCGCATCGCGAAATCGATGGAGCGATCCCACCCCGGGATTGCCGCCCCAGGAGAACACCAGCTTCCGGGCGCACCCCATCCCGATGAGCTGGTCATAAACGACGTCCGGCGTCATCCGGATGAGCGTAAGGTCTTTTCTCCCCTGGCGAATGAGCTCGTGGCCGGCCGCGTGCGGGATGAGGTGGGTGAAGCCCTCGAGCGCAAGAGCCTGACCGTCCCGCACCAGCTCGGACACGGCTTCGCGAAGCGTCGTCAACTCGGCCATCGGGATCGTCCGCCCCTGCGAGGAGCGCGACCAATATGAGCGGATTCCGGACGCCTTGCAAGCCTCAGTTGGAAAGCGTTCGAGGCTATTTCTTCGACTCTTCTACTACTTGGATTCCTCCTCGCTCAGCTCACGTTCCAACGTCTTCAATCGCGTCTCGAGCTCCTCCATCCTCTTGCGCATACCCTCCCAATCCATGGATTGGATTCGCTCCAGGCGCTCCTGCCAGTCCTCGCTGTTGAAGCGTTCTTCGAGATCCCCCAGGGCGTCACCGAGGGCGGTGAGATCTTCGTCGCCGAGGTGAATATTGAACTCCTGGCCATCCCCCACGAGCGGGCCTCCCTTCTCGAAAACACGGACGCCGGGAGGCGGCATGGGCACTCCCATCCCAGGGCCACCCAGGAACACCGACTCGCGCTCTTTCTCGACGATGGTCACGAAGACGGCCTGGGCGCCCCCCTCTCTCCAGACCTCCATGCTCACGGAATCCCCTTCTTTCTTCCCGCGAACATAGCGACCAAGCGACCATGAAGAATCGATCGGATTGCCGTCGACCTCGGTGACAATATCTCCGACTCGAACGCCCGCCTGCTCTGCCGGACTACCTGCTTCGACCTTGGCAACCATCACGCCGGCATCTTCGGACACTCCGAAGTGGCTCCGGAGCTCGAGCGTCAGATTCAGGAGTTGCACGCCGAGGTACCCCCGCCCGGGCGGCCCAGCGAAGAAGTGCACGATGTCCTTGCGTCTCTCATCGGGACCCTCCTGTGCCTGCAAGAGCGGCGCGGATGCGAGAAACAGGCTGGCGAGAACCACAAAGAAGTGAACTGTTTTCCGAAAGTTGTTCGTCGATTGAGTCATCTTGTCTCTCCTATTGATGCTGTCTATCCCTGCTCATGCCGCCAGTCAGCGTCGATATTCGACCGGTTGCTGCCGGGCCCCCTCCCCATCTTGTCCGGCCCGCGCGATCGCTCTCAAATCGAGCAAGACATCCACATTCTCCGTCCCTCCGAGATCCACGATCGGCTGCGATGCAGCAGCCAGAGAGCGAAGCTCTTCGAGCTCCCTTTCGAGAGCCTCGTACTCGTTTCGAAGAGCCTCGATGCGTTGGCCCGCTTCCGAACGCTCCCTCAACTCGGACCAGTGCCGCAGACCGCTCACCAGCGCGCCGAGTAGCATGAGCGACACGGCCGCGGCAATGAATGACCGCGACCCCCGCCATGCCGTCGTCGGACTGGACGGTGGCTTCTCCAACTTGCCCATTAGGCGAGGAGTGAACTCGGGTGACGCCGTCTGCCGAGGCAGCTCGCGCAGTAGCTTCTCGATGTCTTCGTCCTTCATCCTTGCCCTCCATTCCAATACGTACTCAGAAGATCGCGTAGTCGCGCCCGGCCACGATGGATACGCGACTTGACGGTCCCTTCCCCGCAGCCGAGCGTCGAAGCGATGTCCTGGTAGGACCACCCCTCGATCTCCCGAAGCAATAGGGGAGAACGGTATTTCAACGGTAACTTCGCCAGGGCCCGACCGACGTGCTCCGTCGCCTCTTCCTTCAGCAGTCGCACTTGGGGCGACGGTCTCGGGTCGTGACCGTTCGACGAGAACTTCAACGAAAGGAACCTCCACCGTCGAGCGCGCCTTTCTTCGGATCGCAGCAGGTTGGTGGCGATCCGAAACAAGAAAGGAACGAGTTGCCCTTGCTCCCGATACCGGGCGGAGTGCTGATAAAGGCGCAGGAAGGCCTCCTGAGCCAGCTCCTCCGCCCGATCCCGAGAGCGGGTCAGGCGGGTGAGGTAGTTGATGAGGCCATCCTTGTGGCGATCGACGAGCTGTGCGAAGGCCTGGCGGTCACCTGACCTCACCCGACTCATGAGCTCGGCGTCGTTTACCGGGTTCATGCCATCTCCACTGGGTATAACGCCCCAAGTTAGCAAAAGTTCCGAGATACGGCTTTTGACAGGTCCCCCCGGGAAGAGTAGGATGGTTAAAGCCAATTACTGGACAATTTAGGGGCTTGGGCGTATCGCCCGCTAGCCCGGATCCACCGCCAAGCTGTTTCCCCAACCACAGTGAACGCGGCTTCACCGGTCGTCGACCGCGAGGTTGAAGCCAATGAGACTGCCAGGGTGCCTGACGGCGCTCGCTGTGGCCTCCTTGCTCGGAGCCTGCCAAGCCCGGAGCGAGACCCTGCCCGAAGAGATGCTCGGCCACTGGACGACGGATGCCCACCGATACGAGGACCGATTCTTCGAGCTGGACACAGGGCACCTGACCTTCGGGACCGGCGGGGGAAGCTCCTACCGGAACCCGATTCTCCGGATCGAAGTGACCCAAGAAGATGGGCGCGATCTTTACCATCTCGAGCACCAGGGCGCCGAGGGACAGTCGTACACGTTCTCCTTCTACTACCAGCCAGCAAACAGCGGGATCATTACTCTCAAGAATCAAACCGAGATTCACTGGACAAAGGAAAGGCGCCCAAGACCGTGAAACGCTTCCGACGAACGCGATTCTTGATCGATCGATTCCAGACGAGGATTCTGCTTCTCCACCTCACCTATTTTCTGGCGCTCATCTTGATCTTCCTCTCCTCCGTCTTCTTGCCGTTGATCTTCCGCCTGGCCAGCAACCTGCCGTTCGACGAACGGCACGCCGTCGCCGAACAATTTCTCTCTCTCCATGCGCACCTTTGGCCGGCCGTGTTGATTCTATTCTTGTTGCTGAGCGCTCACTCCGTCTTCATCTCGCATCGGATCGCGGGACCGCTGGTTCGCTTTCGGAAGGTATTGGCCGCCGTCACGGCCGGCGACCTTTCCGTGCGACTTACCCTCCGCCGAAAAGACTATCTCGCCAAAGAGGCGGTGCAGGTCGAGGAAATGATCACCTCGTTGCGGGAAAGGATCGAGGAGGCAAAGGAACGCTGCTCCGACCTCGGTGCGTTGGTAGACGAAATCCAGGCCGAGGCCGGAGCATCGTCGGACACGATCCGGCCGAAACTCCAGAGGCTCCGCTCGGCGGCAGCGCGACTCGAAGCTTCTCTCGACCAGTTCAACACCGGTACTCCGCGAGACACGGCGCCGACGGCCCTCGAGGAGGCCCTTTCTCCCGTTCACTCGCCTGTCACCGAAGCGTAAGAGCATGAGTCTCGACTCGGCCCCACTCATGAACGTCCGTGGGAGCCGCGGTTTCTCGCTGGTCGAGCTACTGATCATCGTCATGATGATTGCGACTCTCGTCGCCATTGCCGTGCCCATTTACGCCCGGGCTCTGGACCAGGCGAAGATGGCGCACGCCATCGCCGAGATCCACACGCTTTTCAAGGAGATCCTCCTCTACGATACCCGACACGGTAGTCTCCCGACCACGCTCGCGGACCTCGGCCGAGCAGAGCTATTCGATCCATGGGGACATCCCTACCAGTACCTCAACTTTGGGAGCGTCAAGGGCAAAGGAAAGATGCGCAAAGATCATTTCCTCGTTCCCCTGAACTCTCGATACGACCTCTATAGTATGGGGCCCGACGGCGATAGCCAGCCGCCTCTAACCGCCAAGGCGAGCCGAGACGACATCATCCTCGCCAACGATGGCGGATTCGTGGGCCCCGCATCGGAGTACTAGCTCAGATTCGCAAATGAAGCTCGATACCTCTTTCTTACGTAGCAAGGTTGGGCAGCGGATGTTCACGCTCTTCGTCCTTTGCTCGCTCGCCCCGATTACCGTGCTCGCGGTCCTCTCCTTCACCCATGTCGCCAGCCAGCTCAACGAACAAAGTCAGAGCCGCTTGCGTCAGGCAAGCAAGGCCCTGGGAATGGCCATTTTCGAGCGGCTCACGTTTCTCGAGGCAAACCTGGTGACGATCGGCGCGACGCTCGAGCTTGGCTGGTTGAGCGAAGAGAGCGGCGGCGGATCGGTTGCGGTGACGCAGGATCTGGGGGCGCGGTTCAAGCGACTGGGAGTCATGCCCCCGAGCGACGGGTATCAGGCGCTTCTCGGCGAGCCCCGGCCCCCCATCGAGCTCACCGCGGATCAAAGAGGGGAAATCGTGTCGGGACGGAGTCTTCTGCTGGAGGAGCGCAGCGGCGATGGCTTACCCGTCCTATTCATGATCCGGGCGGTCAATCCGGAAGACGTCGAGTCCGGCCTCCTCTTGGGTGAGCTGGATCCCGGCTACCTGTGGGGTGGTGATTCGAGTCTTCCTCCCATGACCGATCTCTGCGTCCTCGATCACGAGGACACGGTCCTCTTTTGCTCTGGGGAACCGATGATGTCGACGGAGGTCGCACTCGCCGTAGGCCAATCGGCATCGGGGCAACTGGAGTGGAGCTGGAAAGACCAAGAGTATCTTGCCGGCCACTGGTCGATCCCCCTGTTCGCGTTCTCTTCCGACGAGTGGAAGGTGTTTTTGAGCGAATCCAAGGCCGATGTGCTCGCACCGATGGCAAATTTCAGAAGGACCTTCCCGCTGGTGCTCCTCATGTCCATGTGGGTCGTGTTGCTCCTGAG
>JBOGJF010000423.1:0-4957 GCA_050747785.1 Vicinamibacteria bacterium | reverse complement strand
CACCTGCTCCAGATTCTTTTCGCGGAAACGGACCACCGGCTCGACGACGGGTGGGAACTCGAGGATACCGCTGGCCCGCGGCTTGAGGGGTCGGAAATAGCGCTCGATGAGCTCGACGACGTCCTCGTGCACGAGGTTCCCGGCCGCGGCGACGATCAGGTTCGCCGGCGTATAGGTCTCTCGGAAGAATCCGAGAAGCTGAGCGCGGTCTAGCGCTTCGACGGACTCGCGGGTGCCCAGGATAGGAAGTCCCAAGGGGTGGTTCGGCCAGAAGGACTCGGTGAAGATCTCGTGAACCAGGTCGTCGGGTGTGTCCTCGACCATCTTGATCTCTTCGAAAACGACCTTCCGTTCCCGCTCCAGCTCTTCCTCGTCGAAACTCGGATCCAAGACGATATCGGCCAGCAAATCCACGACTTGAGGGAGGTGCTCGTCGAGAACCTTCGCATCGAAACTGGCGTACTCCTTTGAAGTAAAGGCGTCGGTTTGGCCTCCGATCGAGTCCATCGCCTGCGCAATCTCGACCTGGGTTCGCCGGCTGGTCCCCTTGAACACCATATGCTCGATGAAATGCGAGATCCCTCCCTTGGCTGGGTGCTCGTGGCGGCTCCCGCGACGAAGCCAGACCCCCACGGCCACCGATCGCACATGGGGCATCGCCTCGGTGACCACCGAAAGGCCATTGTCAAGTAAACTCTTTCTTATCATTTGTTTACCTAAAGCAACCTCGTTCCAGCTCCCGGAATCATCGAGATTAGCACGGGTGCAGGAGGGGGTCAAAAATCCACTTCGGCTCGCTTGGAGACGCCGTACGTAGGCAGAGCGGTTGCGTTTCGACGCGAACGACTACTCGAACACTGATGTAGAAAGGAAGGAATCGCGTTCCTGGGGCGTAAGATTTCGTAGCTCACCTACGCGCAAGCCATCAAGTTGTATGGGACCGATCGCGGTTCGCCGAAGACTTGTCAGTCTTCCCCCGGCGGCGCGCACCATCTTCCTTATTTGGTGACGTTTTCCTTCTCGAATCCGTATTCGCAGCTCACGGCTCACAGATTCGACATGGGCGGGCTGGCTGACGAGGTTTGGGCCCAGTCGGATACCCCGACGCAGGCTCTGGAGTGCCGAGTCGTCGAGCGGCTCTTCGAGCTCCACGACGTACTCACGAACAACGCCGAAGTCGGGGTGGGCCACTCGCTCCGACCAACGGCCATCGCTGGTCACGAGGATGAGGCCGCTTGTCTCCTTGTCCAGCCGACCCACCGGAAAGACCCAGCGGGGAAGCCTCGGGAGAACATCGAACAAGGTCAGCTCGCCCCGGCCGCGGCGATTGCTCACGACACCCGCCGGTTTGTGCAGAGCGAGATAGAGAAGGGGGCCGACTTCCGGGAGTGAGCGACCCTGGAACTCGATGAGGTCCCGGTTCGGCTGGACGAGATATCCAGGCAGCCGGACGATCACGCCCTTGACACGTACGTGCCCGGTTTCGATGAGCCTGCGGATCTGGGTTCTCGATCCCAGACCGCGGCTCCAGATGGCTCTCACCAGGGAAAGCGCATCGGGCTCGGCGGTCGGAACCATCATCGCTGAATGTTACCTCCGATCGGTTGCGCCGACGAGAGGAAGCGTCGGGCCCCAGAAAAAGAGAAGGCCGGAAAGCTAGTTTCCGGCCTCCTTGGGAGCTCCCAGCTAGGGCTATTCGTTGGGCAACAGGACGGCGTCGATCACGTGAATGACGCCGTTGCTGGTCAGGAGGTCGGTCTTGATGGCATTCGAGGAGTTCACGCGGACACCCTGCACGGCTTCGATGGCGACAGACTGTCCTTGGACGGTCTTAGCCGACTGCAGCTTAACGACGTCGGACGCCATGACCCTACCCGGCACGATATGATGGATCGGGGAACGTGGGGCGGGCCGCTCGGACTATTTTTGGACTGATTGCGTGCTACGATCCGGAGCGTGAGCGAGAAACGAAACCTATTCGGGCTTTGCCGCGCAGACCTCGAGAACTGCGCCGCCGAGATCGGGCTTCCCGCCTATCGGGGTCGGCAACTCTATCGCTGGATCTACTCCCGATCGGCGACCGATTTCGACGCGATGACCAACCTGCCCCGAGAGCTTCGGGTGACGCTGGCGGGACGCTATGCGGTATGCCCGCCGGCGGTCGTCGGCCGGCAGGGCTCCCAGGACGGCACGGTCAAGTTTCTCTTCGAGTTGGAGGACGGCAAGAGAGTCGAAGCGGTCTACATACCGGACAACAAACCGTACTCATCGAGCGCGGTCCGCCACACGGTTTGTCTTTCGACTCAGGTGGGCTGCCCCCTCAAGTGCACGTTCTGTTACTCGGGAACGGTCCCATTTGTTAGAAATCTCTCCGCTGGCGAGATTCTCGGACAATTCGTCGCGGTGACGAAGGAGCTCTTGGCAGCCACCGCCCGAGTCAACGTGGTGTTCATGGGCATGGGAGAGCCACTGCTAAACTCCGAGGCGGTATTGAGCGCTCTCGAGGTCCTCACGGATCCCGAAGGATTGGCGGTGTCGCCCCGGCGCGTCACGGTGTCGACGGCGGGTTTGGCAGCGGAGTTGGTGCGCTTTGCAGAGGCGGCGCCCCCGGTCGGTCTAGCGGTGAGTCTTCATGCGACGACGAATGATGCCCGGGAGCGCATGATGCCCATCAACCGCAAGTATCCCCTCGAGGAGCTCCTCGCCGCGGCGCGGCGATTGCCGCTTCCCAAGCGTCGCAAGATCACGTTCGAGTATGTGCTCTTAGGTGGAGAGAACGACTCGGAAACGGATGCCCGCCGCCTCGCGCGGTTGCTGCAAGGGATTCCAGCCAAGGTCAACCTGATTGCCTACAACCCCTGGCCGGGCTCGCCCCACCGGGCCTCCACGGACGAAGCGACGGAGCGCTTCCTTGAGATTCTCTCGGAGGCCGGCTACACAGCTAGCCTGCGGCGAAGCCGCGGCGACGACATCCTAGCGGCGTGCGGGCAATTGGCAGGAAGGGACCCCGCGCCGATACCCCTCTAACCAAGCTGATGGGTGACAATCCCGTGTATTGACGCCCGTTAGGGCCGCCTCGGCACTTGTAGCTCGGGCATCGGAGGCGCCTGAAAAAGCCGCCGCAGAGGCCTGCCGATCCACTGCGTCCACCGGCGCGCCCGATTGGTGCGAGCGCTGTCGGTGGAAATGCCGGTGTTGGCGTACATCTGGCGGTAGAGCTTCGAGACCATCAGGAACACGAGCCGGTTTTTCAACGACCGAGCGATCTTGGAGCGCTCCCAGACGTACGACAGCTTGTAGAAGCGATCCCAGACGCCCTGGGTTCGCTCGCGCACCTCCGCGGCGGACATCACCGGGTGAGGCGTGTACATCTTCGGGCGTAGTGCCTGCGGTATGAGCCAGTATCGGCTCATGGGAACGCCGGCGATCTTCTCGCCCCGCTCCGCGAGCTTCTCCTCCCAGTTCTGAAAGTCGATCGTGCCGGGCAGGGGGGTCAACGGGAGGAACTGAGCGAAGACCACGCCGGCCCGCTGGGCGACGTCGGCGGTCAGGTCGAAGGTTTCGGGGCGATCGGTGGGCAATCCGAAGATGAAAGAGCCGAGGATATAGACCTTGTGCTCGCGAAACCGCTGGAGCCGGCGTACCAGATCGTCACCCGCGCTATTGAAGTCCTTGTAAACCGACTTCAGTCCCTCAGGTGTTACGGACTCGACCCCGACCAAGGCTCCCTTCACGTTGGCCTTGCGCATGGCTTCCAAGAATTCCACATCGTCCGCGGCCTCCATCGTGATCTGCGTCATGAACACGAGATCGGATGGAAGCTCGGCCAGGCGTTCCATCAAGTCGAACCGTTCCTTTCGGATGGCTTCCAGCTCGCGGAGTCGGCTCTTGTCTTCCCGCCGGGCGGCGTGCTCCAGGTCTTCGAGCGTGACCGGATAGAAGTTGTCGTCGGCCAAGGCGATGAAGCGAAAGCCCATACGGCGGAGCTCGACGACCTCCTCGAGAACGACGTCCGCCGCCCGCTGCCGGGGCCGTTGCCCGTCGGTTCGCCACACCGAGCAGAAAGAGCAATGCTTGGGGCAGCCCCGGACCGTTTGCACCGAAGCCCACATGTACTTGTCTTTGGGTAGCAGATCCCAGCGCGCGGGCTTGAAGTCTTCCGGTTCGATGCGGCCGCCCTCATAGACCGATCGAGGTCCTCCGTTCATGCAGTCGGCAAGAACGTCTGCCCAGGCACGATCCCCGTCGCCTTTGACGACGCCGTGGGCGTCGCCGAGCTCGAGAGCTTCCTCGGGATAGAGAGAGGCGTGAACCCCACCAAAGATCACTTTGGCCCCGGCTTCGCGGGCCATCTTCCCCACTTGGTAGCCCCGCAGCGCGTTGAGCGTATGGACACCGATCCCGACGACATCACCTGGTTGAACCCGAGCGGGGTCGAAGTGCTCGATCGTCTCGTCCACGATGATCGGGTCGCCGTACTCCCTGGGAGTTGCCGAGGCGATGACGTAGAGCCATCGGGGTGTGATGACACTCAACCCGAACGACAGATCGCTAGGGTTAACCAGGTGAACAGTCATAGACAACCCCCCCTAAAAGTGATCGGCTAGATTAGTTTAGGACCGGGTGATGTCGCCGGCACGCATTTCCCGCGATGCCCCGAAACGCCTTCGGGCCAGCGACCCTGCGTGACCGCGAGAATACTTGAGCGTTCGGCGGTATGTCAAGACGACCCGGGGGTGAGACGATGGAAGCTCACTGGTGTTTCTGAGATAGTTCTTGGGAGGCCTTGACCGCGGCTGCCGCCTTGCTCTTTCGCCAGGCCACGAGCCGGTCGCGTAGCTCAGCGTCGCCGAGCGCCAGGATCTGGGCCGCCAGCAGCGCCGCGTTGGTCGCCCCCGGTTTGCCAATGGCCATGGTCGCCACGGGAAACCCGGCGGGCATCTGGACGGTCGCGAGC
>JBOGJF010000422.1:0-3127 GCA_050747785.1 Vicinamibacteria bacterium | reverse complement strand
TCCGTGGGCTGCCCCCGGACGCCTACGAGGTCCTGGTATTTGGTGATCGGAGCACGTTTCCCGACTACACGAAGGATCTCGAAAAGCTCACCGCGGGCCGCCCGGTGCACTTCAAGGGCCTCTTCTCCGATCACGATCGAGTTGCGGACACGTACGACCAGATCGATCTGCTGGTGGTGCCGTCCCTGTGGCCAGAGAACTCGCCGCTCGTGATCCACGAGGCGTTCATGGCCGGGGTGCCGGTCCTCGGGTCCCGGCTGGGAGGCATTGTCGATCTCGTACGTCACGGGGAGTGCGGACTCCTCTTCGATCCCACGAATCCCGGTGATCTCACGGCCGCCCTTCGCTCCGTGCTGGCGGAGCCCGAAATCCTGCTTCGCTGGGCTCGCGCCTTGCCGCCGGTCAGAACTATTAAGGATGACGCCCGCCAGTGGTGCGAGACGTACCACGACGTTCTCAAGCAGGCGCGGGGGCGTGATCGCCAGGCGACCTCGGTATGACCGCGCCCAAGGTCTCCATCGTCGTCCCCACCTACAACGGAGCGGCCACCTTGTCGGCTCTGCTCGAGGCCGTCGAAGGACAGCGAACCGACTTTGGCTATGAGCTGGTGGCAGTGGACTCGGGCTCGGACGACGGCACACTCGATCTGCTGGCATCGAGGGCCGAGCGACTGATCCGCATTACGAAGGAGGCTTTCAACCACGGTCTCACCCGGAACCTGGGAATCGAAAAGGCTCAAGGAGAGATCGTCGTGCTCATGGTTCAGGACGCGGTGCCCGCGAGCTCCGATTGGCTGCGCCTTCTGACCGCGCCCCTTCTCGAAAATCCCAGAGTGGCGGGCACGTTCGCGCGCCAACTTCCCCGCCCCGAGGCGAGCCGGATCGCCCGCTCGATGCTCAGCCGGTGGGTGGCCGCTCAAAGCGTATCCAGCCGTCAACGAGTGGCCTCCGCGAGAGAGCTCGAAGAGATGCCACCCGACGAACGGCTGCGGGTCTGTGCGTTCGACAACGTCTGCTCCGCCATCTCCCGCGCGGTGTGGAAGGATCACCCCTTTCCGGCGGCGCGCTTCGCCGAGGATCTGGAGTGGGCCAAGGCGGTCGTGAGTGCGGGATACGAAACGATGTTCGTTCCCGAGGCCACCGTGTTCCACTCCCACGATCGCTCGCTATCTTATGAGCTGGAACGAACCTACATCGCCCACCGGCGCCTCTACGAGCTCTTCGGGCTGCGGACGATTCCCACCGCCCGACACCTTTGTCGCTCTTGGCTCGTGACTCTATCGGATCATCTGCGGTGCCTGGCATCCGAGCCGGGACCGGCGCCCGGACCGCAAGAGATCGCTCGCACGGTCGGGCTGGCATTCGTCTGGCCGCTCGCGCAATACCTCGGAGGTCGGGCCGCCGCAAAGGGCACACCGCGTGTTTCGCTCTTCGCCGGACAGAGGGTTTAGTGCGAATACTTTTTGTGGCCCACGGTTTTCCTCCCGTGGCGACGGGCGGTACGGAGATTTACACACACGATCTGGAAGCGGCACTGAGGCGGACCTCGAAACACGAGATCTTCGTGCTGACTCGCGAGGCCGATGCGGAGCGATCCGAGCACGCCGTCCGCCTCGACACCTCGGACGGCCGGCAGGTGTACTGGATCAACAACACCTACCGACAATGCCGGAGCTTCGAGGATACCTACTGTCATCCCGCGTTGCGACCGGTCGTCGCCGACCTATTGGACCAAGTCCGCCCCGACGTGGCGCACATCCACCACCTTACGAACCTGACCACGGATCTTCTGGCCGAGCTGCGTACTCGCCACATCCCCACCCTCCTCACGCTCCATGACTACTGGCTGCTCTGTCACCGCGGTCAGCTGCTGGATACCCGCATGCAACGATGCGAGGGGCCCACCCGGGGCTGCCGTTCCTGCGTCGGGAACGCCGCCGGGATGGGTGACACGGGCTACACCTTGAAAGAGATCTTCGGTTGGCTGGGTTCAAAGCGGTTGGCCCGCGCCGCGCACCGCGTCGCGTCGGTTCTCGGGAGTTCGTCGGTAGCAGCCGAGACCATGGACACTCGTGTCCGGCATATGCAGTATGTCCTGCGGGACGTCGATCGATTCATCGCGCCCTCCCGTTCCCTTGAGGATCGCTTCAAAGACTTCGGCATCCAGGCAGATCGAATTTTACGCCGTGAGCTGGGTATCGACTTGCGAGCGTTTCGAGACCTGAAGCGCGAGCCTCGTCGTGGACCGCTTCGTCTCGGGTTCCTAGGCACCTTGATGGTTTCCAAAGCACCGCATCTGCTGCTCGAGGCATTCTCCGGGCTTCCACCGGGCGTGGCTTCGGTCGATCTCTACGGCGACATCGCACCGTACCACGGCGACGATTCGTATCGGCTTCGGCTCAAACCGCTGCTCGAGACTCCTGGCGTTCACCACCACGGCGTCCTTTTGCACGAAGACGTGCCGCGCGCCCTCGCTGGCCTCGACGTGCTCGTCGCGCCCTCCATCTGGCTGGAAAACTCGCCGCTCGTGATCCGCGAAGCCTATGCCGCCGGGCTGCCGGTCATTGCCGCGAACCTCGGTGGCATGGCGGAGATGGTGCGTCACGAAGAGACCGGCCTTCTGTTCCGCCCGGGTGACGCCAACGACCTTCGCCGCGCGATCGAGCGTCTCATCAACGAGCCGGCGCTCTTGCCCCGCCTCGCGAGTGGACTCCCTACCGTGATGTCGATAGAGGAAGACGCGCGACAGCTGGTGGAGATCTACGGAAACTTGGCTCGAATGCGCAAGAGTCGGTTGCCAAACCGGCCGAAGCGCGTCGCCGCGGTCGTCGTGAACTACCGCACGCCGATGGACACCGTACTCGCCTGCTGGTCCGTGCAGACCTCCCCTTCGGTCGAGGATCTCATCGTCGTGGACAATGGATCGGACGATGATTCCGAGGCACTCGTTCACGCGCGCCTACCCCAGGTCCAGTTGATCCAGGCCGGAAGGAATCTCGGTTTCGCCGGCGGTTGCAATCTCGGAATTCGAGCGGCGCTCGAGGCGGGAGCGGAGCGCGTCCTGCTGCTGGGAGCCGACGCCCTGCTGGCCGGTGATACCCTCGAACGGCTTGGGCGCGGCCTGGACG
>JBOGJF010000421.1:0-3701 GCA_050747785.1 Vicinamibacteria bacterium | reverse complement strand
CTGAGCGGCAACGGAGTCCCTCTCATACCCGAGATAGCCCGGTGGGAGGCGCAGATGTCGACCTATGGGCAACGCCACTGCGCACTTTATAACGACCCCACTCTCACCGCCGATCAGAAATTGGGCGCTACTTACTACGATGCGATCCGGGTTTTCTATCAGATTGCAACCTACACAGGTGATCCGGCCTGGAACGGCTGCGCGACGAAGGCCCGAGCCGTCTACCGGGACGCCTATGTGATTCCCAATCACGGCGGCGTGCCCGGCTACTGGAACTTCACGACCGGCCTCCGGATGGATTGGGAACGGACGGGCGATGCTCTATCCAAGACCGCGGTCATCGAGCTGTCCAAGAACGCGGCGTATGCCGCTGATGTGACGCCCCTCGAGTGGACCGCGGGGACCGGCCTGAGCCGCGAAGTGGCCTATGCCATTATCGGTTACTTGAATGCCGAGGCGGTGGGTGAGCCGAGGCGGGCCCGCCTCGGTGCCCATGTCGACCAAGCTCTTGGACACATCGATCAGTGGTTCATATCGAAAACCAGCCGAGCCCCGGTTCCTTTCAATGAAATCCCTGAGGCCGCCGGACAGTACTATCTCCAGCCTTTCATGGTCGGGCTCACGACCCAGGCGCTGATCCGCTACTGGGCGGCGACCGGCGATGCCCGCGTCCTGCCCGCCATCAAGACCGCGTTGGATGCCATCTGGGAGCGGGCTTGGGTCCCGACCGATGAGGCATTCTGGTACGAGAACTGGGTGCCCGACCCCACGTACACGTTCCCGTCAAAGCCTGGTGCACCCGATCTCAATCTCCTGATCGCGCCCGCTTTCGCCTGGGTCTACGCGCAAACGGGCGATACCAAATATCGAGATCGGGGCGATCAGGTCTTCGCCGGCGGAGTCAAGGGAGCGTGGCTCGATGGGGCGAAGCAGTTCAACCAGAACTACATGTGGAGCTTCGCGTATGTGCAGGGGCGGATTTCCCGGCCCTAGAGTACTAGGCGGAGAACCGCGCCGCGAAATACGTCAACCGAGCTTCGCAATCGCGCGATACACGGCGTCGCGCAACGGCTTCTCTCGCGGATCGTCGAGCATGTGGAAATCCATCTTGTTCATGACATAAGCGTAGCCCAGGCCCGCGTCCGGATCGGCAAAGGCGAACGAGCCGCCGGCACCCGGCGTGCCGAACGCGCGCCGGCTCGAGCCGAACTCTATTTTCGGCCCCGGCCGGAGGAAGCCGAGCGAGAAGTAGCCGGGCGCACCCATGACGACGTCCTTCGAGAGCGCCGAAGTCGGCTCGGCGGTGAGCCTCGCCATGGTGTCCGGCCCGACGCCGAGCTCCGCTCCGCCCGCGGCGAATACCGAGTACAAACGCGCGATGGCGCGCGCGGTGCCGACGCCGTTACCTGCAGGCACCTCGACCTCGAGGTAGCGCCGGTCGTTGCAGTCGACGTCCGAGAAGAGCAGCATCGACTTGCGCAGGAGCGACCACGGCCAGAGCACCCGAAGCAGCATCGTCCACGGAGTCGTGAGCAGGGCGCGAAGCGCGCGGCCCGTGGAGAACATCAGCACGGTCGCGAGCCGCTCGGCGGGGATCTCGGGCGGTAGCCCGATGTAGAAATCGAGGCCCAGCGGTGCTCCTATCTCCTCACGGAAGAAGCGGCCCAGCGTCCGGTGCGCGGGATCGACGCGTCGGATGAGCTCCTGCATGTAGAGCCCTATTGTCATCGCGTGATACCCATGGCGTGTGCCGGGCGCCCATGCCGGCTTTTGTCGGGCGAGCACGCGCGCGACCTCATCGAGGTCATGTAGGCGGTCGATCGAGAGCCACTCGTCCAGCCACACGAGCCCAGCCTCGTGGCCAAGGAGCTGGCGGACGGTCACGGCTTCCTTGCCGGCTTGCGCGAACTCGGGCCAATAGCGGGCGACCGGAGCGTCGTAATCGAGCCACCCCCGTGCGTTGGCAACCGCGAGCGTCATGGCGGAGATGCCCTTGGTGGTCGAGTGCACGACGACCATCGTGTCTTCATCCCAGGGAGCATAACCATCGGGCGTGCGGCGGCCACCCCAGAGATCGACCACCTTGTTGCCGCGCCAGTAAGCGGAGACCGCCGCGCCGATCTCACCGCGCTCGGAGAAGTTGCGCTCGAACTCCACGCGCACCTCCTCGAAGCCCGGCGCGACCAGGCCCTGCACACGGGGGTCGGCTCCACCGGCATCCAGAACGGGAGCCTCTTCGGCGAGCGTTGGCTCGAGCAACTTGCTGGTTGTCATCACTCGACATGCCAGCAATAACAATGCCGGCACCGTTCTTACGTGTTCTCTAGGGCTTCCGAATGGATGGGTGGGTACTCGTTCGCAATCGCGGATGCCTGAAGCGCGATTTTGCGCAATTCTCGCCAGCCGTAGCTCGACCTGTTGAAGCTCACAGCCGAGCGCAGGCTGGTCCCGAAGGGAGATTCGAGCCCCGACGCGTTGCCCCAATCCCAGCCAGGTGATTGAAGTGCGGTGACTGCCAGGTCATTGTGATAACATTGTGAGCGTTCCCAGCCATGGCATTCTCTAAGTTGTTGGAGCTTCATGGTTTGGCACCTGCGGATCTCTGGTGTCTTTCCTGCATTTACGGTTGGCGTTGATTTTGCGGACACTGGTGGTATCAAGAAGGAGGGCAGGAATGAAGCACGTAGCCCCTATTTCACTGATAATGACGGTATTTGCGATCGCGAGCCTGGGTCAGGCCGTTCAGGCCCAGGAGTCAGAGGTCGAGATTCGGCGCGGCGAGGTGTTGCAGGTCGCGGGAAACACGGTACTCATCCGTATCGAGGGTGAGGGTGTGAAACGTTACACGATTCCCAGTGATTTTCGCTTCAACCACGAGGGCAACGAGATCACGGTCAACCAGCTCCGGGAGGGGATGGTCCTGACCGGCGTACGGCTACGCACGACCGGAGCCGCTGATGTGGAGGACATCGAGTCTGCCATGGCGGAGATAGCCGAAGCGCCGCCCGAAACGACCGCAGACACCGCCGCTGAGTCTATGGAAGCCGAATCTGCAGCTGCCGAATCGACGGAAGCGCCTGCGAGGACAGCGGCTCCAGCCACCGAAACGCGGGCGGCGGAAGAGACCACGGCGCGGCCGATCGCCGAGGAGGAGGCAGCGGCTTCTACTGAAGAAGGCATGGGAATGAGCGCGCCCCTGATCGTCGGCGTGATAGTACTGTTGTTGGTCGTAGTTCTAGTGGTGGTAAGAGGGCTGGGAGGCCCCGGAGTCAAGAAAGCGCGCAAGTAGCGGCGCTCTCTCGGTCTCGTCGCATCGGCCGATCGCTTTCGCTCATAGCCGCGGAGTTCCTCGCCACATGAGCACCTTTGGAGCTCACGTGGCGCCGCCCCGGCCGCTCACGGAAGAACGCGCTGAGGCCGCACGTCACAAGTGGTTCGAGGGCTCGTCTCGATCGCCAAGCTTAACTTGTGGTGGGGCTGGCTCCCGAGCCAGATGTGCCGGCAACTGTGCGCAAGCTCCCGGAACGCAGTGAAAGAAGCGAGCCTCCGACTCTGAGCCCAACGCAAATGAACTCGGTCTGGACCGAGTAACGACCCGCCCCCCGGCACCCGCCTCGTGGGGAAGTCCCCCCGCTCCAGATCACTTCTCGCGAACCGAAACGCTGGTAAAATTCTTTACCCCGCCGCGCATGCATCACCAG
>JBOGJF010000420.1:0-2005 GCA_050747785.1 Vicinamibacteria bacterium | reverse complement strand
AGCGAGGGAGCGGTGATGAGAGGAATGCGTGGGGCCCCGCGGCAGTTAAGGGAGTCCATCCAATGAGCACGGCCGCAGTCTACATCGCCGATATCGCCGCCCACGACGGCAAGGAAGTTACCATCCGGGGCTGGCTGGTCCGGCGCCGCTCCAGCGGAAAGGTGCAGTTCCTGATCCTGCGCGACGGCTCGGGCGTGGTTCAGGCGGTGCTGTCGAAGGCCGAGGTCCCCGCCGACGAGTGGGAGCGGGCGTCGGAATTGACCATGGAAAGCTCGCTCGTGCTTCGAGGCAAGGTGAGGAAGGACGACCGCGCACCGGGCGGATACGAGATCGATGCCATCGAGCTTTCGATCCTCCAAATCGCGCCCGAATATCCGATCGGACCCAAAGAGCACGGGGTGGCCTTCCTCCTCGATAATCGCCACCTGTGGCTTCGTTCCCGGCGGCAGCATGCCATCCTCAGGATTCGGCACGAAGTCATCTCCTCGTGTCACCGGTTCTTTGACGAGCGGGGGTTCATTCTGGCCGACACGCCCATCTTCACTCCCAATGCCTGTGAGGGCACGACGACTCTCTTCGAGACGGACTATTTTGGTGACAGAGCGTACCTGACCCAGAGCGGGCAGCTCTACAACGAAGCCGTGGCGATGTCGGTCGGGCGTACCTACTGCTTCGGGCCGACCTTTCGCGCCGAGAAGTCCAAGACGCGGCGTCACCTGACCGAATTCTGGATGGTGGAGCCCGAGGTCGCCTTTGCGACCTTGGACGACATCATCGCCCTGGCCGAAGATCTCATCTGTTTCCTGATCGAGTCGGTTCTCGAGCGTCGCCGCCCGGAGCTCGAAGCGCTCGAAAGAGACGTCGTTCCCCTTGAGGAAGTGAAGAAACCGTTCCCGCGCATGACTTACGACCAGGCGCTCGAGCTCCTCGCCAAGAAGGGTCAGGCCATCGAGTGGGGCGGGGATTTTGGTGCGCAGGACGAGGAGATCCTGTCCACGTCCTATCCACGCCCTGTCATCATTACTAACTACCCCAGTGCGGTGAAGGCTTTTTACATGGCTCCCGATCCGGAGCGGCCACAAACCGCTCTTTGTGTCGACATCTTGGCACCGGAGGGTTATGGCGAAATCGTCGGCGGCGGACAACGTATCGACGATCTCGATCTCCTGCGTCAGCGAATCTCCGAGCATCGGCTGCCCGAGGAAGCCTTCTCCTGGTATTTGGATCTCCGGCGCTACGGAAGCGTGCCCCACGCCGGTTTCGGGATGGGCATCGAAAGGGTGGTTTCTTGGATCTGCAAGCTGGAACACCTTCGGGAAGCGATCCCCTTTCCCCGCATGCTCAATCGGCTCGCCCCCTAGGGGCGCCCCCGAGGTTGTCGCGGCCGCGGAATTCGGCTAGTCTCTGAACGTCACCATGAAAAGAATCGGGTTCGTGAGTCTGGGGTGTCCCAAGAACCTCGTGGATACGGAGGTCATGCTGGGACATCTTGCGCGCGGCGGCTACGAGCTGACCGCCGTGCCGGAAGAAGCGGACGTGATCGTCGTCAACACGTGCGGCTTCATCGATCGGGCCAAGAAGGAGAGCATCAATACGATCCTGGAGATGGCTCGCCACAAAAAGGATGGCCGGTGCCAGCGCCTCGTGGTCTCGGGATGTCTGGCGCAGCGCTATGCCGATGAGCTGGCCCGCGAGATCCCGGAGGTGGATGCGGTGATTGGGTTGGACCAGTTGGAGTCCATCGTCTCGGCCGTCGAGACCGACGACCGCCAGATTGCCTCGCTGCGGGCAGATGGGTCGGTGGCTTACCTTTACGATCACCTGGCGCCGCGCCTGCTCTCGACGCCTCGCCCGTTTGCTTACCTGAAGATCTCGGAAGGCTGCGATTATCCCTGTACCTTTTGTATCATTCCGAAAATCCGGGGCCACTATCGGAGCAGGACCCCGGAGTCGGTTCTCGCCGAGGCCGAGGCTCTCGCCCGCCAAGGTGTCAAGGAGCTCATTC
>JBOGJF010000419.1:0-15745 GCA_050747785.1 Vicinamibacteria bacterium | reverse complement strand
GTTCAGCACGCTGTGTCGCCCCGGGACGTGCAGCTTGATCGAGCCAACCTCCTTCCCGCGAACCTTCAGCCGGTAGCAAGAGTCGATTCCATTGAGACGAACGGACTCCGCGGCAATGTCGGCCTGCGTGGAGAACCCGTACGTCACGTACCGCCGTTTGATGCGGGGCAGAATGTCTTGAACGCTCTCGTCGTCGAGACAGAGCAGCGAGGCCCCATAGAAAGGAACTTTGTTCGCGAAGTCGACGAAGGCATCCTTCAGATCTCCCATATCGCGATAGGCTTCCATGTGCTCGTGGTCGATACCCGTGACGACCGCCACCACCGGGGACAAATGAAGGAAGCTACGATCCGATTCGTCCGCTTCCACGACCATGAAATCCGAACGTCCGAGCTTGGCATTACTCCCCAATATCCCCAGCCTTCCGCCGATGACCATGGTGGGATCGAGACCCGCGCGGTCCAACACCACGGAGACCATCGACGTCGTGGTGGTCTTGCCATGCGAGCCCGCCACCGCAATCCCGTACTTGAGCCGCATCAACTCGGCCAGCATCTCCGCGCGGGGGATAACGGGGATCTGAAGACGCCTCGCCTCGACGAGCTCCACGTTGTCTGGACGCACGGCCGAGGAAACGACCACCACATCCGCCCCGTGAACTTGTTCCTTTCGGTGCTTCTCGAAGAACGTCACGCCTAGGGACTCGAGCCTCTCGCAGGCGGGACTCGTTCGGAGATCGGATCCGCTCACCGGATAACCGAGATTGGCGAGAACCTCGGCGATACCGCTCATGCCGATTCCTCCCAAGCCAACGAAGTGAATTCGCGTCCGGCGGGAAAACAAAGGGGCGCTCATGCCGCATCCTCGCTCGACTTGGATCGGCCCAGTTGCAGCAAGCGGCTTACGATCGCGCGCGCCGCTTCGGGCCGGGCCAAGGATCGGGCGGCTTGCGCCATCTCCTCGCGCCGTCCCGGATCTTCCAAGTGATCGATCACCACGCGCGCCAGGCTCTCACCGGACAAGTCCTCCTGTGGGATCATCCGCGCCGCACCCACCCGTGCCATGGCTTCGGCGTTCTGACGCTGGTGCCCGCCGGCCAATGGCAAAGGAACGAGGAGCGCCGGCCGACCGGCGGCCATGAGCTCCGCGCAAGTTGTCGCTCCCGCGCGGGAGATCACGAGATCGCAGGCCTCGTATTCTTTTGCCATGTCCTCGAGGTATGGTTCGATGCGCGCAGGGCGTCCCTCCTTCTGGTAGGCGACGCGCACCCACTCCAACTCGGACTTTCCGGTCTGATGCGTGATCGTGAGCCGATCTCGGTAAGAAGCGAGGTGGGGTAGCGCGTCCACCATGGCGCGGTTCAGCACGTGAGAGCCTTGGCTTCCTCCGAATACCAACAACTGCATCGCGTTCGTTGCTGGGCGAGGCGCGACGCGCGCTATCTCTTCACGGACGGGATTCCCGGTCACGAACCCGTTCCGCCGATAGTAGCTCATCGTCTCCTCCCAACCGAGGGCCGCCGCATCGACCAACCAAGACAGCCACCGGTTGGTGAGCCCCGGCACGGCATTCGGCTCGAGAATGAGCGTGGGAACCTTGGAAACCGCGGCCACCGCGAGCAAAGGACCCGCCACGTACCCACCCACGCCCATCACCACGTGGGGCCGAGTGCGCTTCAAGAGCCGGGAGGACTCCAACATCGCCGGAATGAGATGTAGCACGCCTCTGACCTTCCGCAGGAACGAACCCCCGCGCAGGGGCTCGACGCGCACGATCTCGAGCGGGAACCCGGCATCGGGAACTAACTTCCCTTCTAGACCTCGCCGTGTTCCCACGAACGTCACCGCCGCCTCCGGTTCTCGACTCTTGAGCTCGCGAGCCACTGCCAGGGCCGGGTAGAGGTGTCCCCCCGTGCCGCCTGCCGCCACAAGTACGCGCAGGCCGTTCCTACCCTCCCCCAATCGTTACCTCGCATGCTGAGAGATACCAAGTATTAGTCCAATCCCCGCTAAGGATGCCACCATCGAAGTTCCCCCCGCGGAGATGAACGGGAGAGGGATCCCGGTTGTGGGAACGAGTCCCAGCGACACGCTCAAGTTGATGAGCGCCTGCCCGACGATGAGCGCGGTCAGGCCACTGGCCAAGAGACTCCCGAAAAAATCGGGGGCGCGGCGCGCGATGACCACGCCCCGCCACAGGATCACCACAAAAGCACCGAGCACCGCGAGCGCGCCGAGCAAACCCAATTCCTCACCGATAACCGAATAGATGAAATCCGTATGTGGCTCGGGGAGGTAGAACATCTTCTGCCGGCTCCTCATGAACCCGGCACCCAGAATCCCGCCCGTGCCCACCGCAATGAGCGACTGGATAATCTGAAAGCCCCTTCCCAGAGGATCTTCGAATGGATCGAGAAACGTCAGGAGGCGGTCGCGCCGATAATCCACGCGAACGATGAGCAAGTACAGCAAGGGTGCCGCGGCGGTCGCGAGCCCCACCAGATAGCGAAAGGGAGCCCCGGCCACGAAGAACAAGCAAAACCCTACGAACAGGAAGCACGCAGCGGTGCCGAAATCCGGCTCGATGAGCACCAGGAAGGCAAGGAACACCGTCACCACCAACGGGAGGAACAAGCTCGCAAAGAAGTCGTTGATGCGCTCGCGCTTCTGATCGAGGAAGTAGGCAACCGACAACACCAGGGAGAGCTTCGCCATCTCCGACGGCTGAAACGAGAGCAGCCCGAGGCGGAGCCACCGATGTGCGTTCTTGAGGGGAGGTGAGAACAACACGGCGATCAAGAGGGCGACGTTCAAGGCGAGAAACCCGTAGACCAGAACGGGTCGCTGGAGTCTCCGATAATCCACTCTCATCAGTATCGACATGACCAAGAATCCGATCGACGCCCAGAGTGACTGTTTGATCAGGAAGAAGTAAGAGCTTCGGTGAGCCGCGTCCGCGACCACGGCCGAAGCGCTGTACAACATGACCAATCCGAAGAAGACCAGACCGATGGTGACGGCGAAGAGCGTTCGGTCTACTGAGAGTTTCTTGGCCATCAGCTATCGCCTGGTTCTCTTTCGCTCGTGCTGGTCCCCATCGCCCCGGTCGGCGAGACTCTTTTCGAGTCTCCTGACTTCTTCCTTGAAAAGTCTTCCTCGCTCCGCGTAGTCGGCAAACATGTCGAAGCTAGCGCAAGCCGGCGAGAACAGCACGGTATCGCCCGGCTCTGCGTGCGCAAAGGCTCGTTCCACAACCTCCCGCAGACCCGCGCACGGTAAGACGGGAACTTCACCCGACAATGCTTCCGCAATCTGTTCTCTGCTTTCGCCCAGTGACAACACCAGTTTGACTTTCCCCTTGACGTCGTCGCGCAGCACCTCGAAATTGGCTCCTTTGGAACGGCCGCCCAAGACTAGGACCACGTTGCCTTCGAAGCTGGCAATGGCAGCCTGGGCCGCCGCGACGTTCGTTGCCTTGGAGTCGTCGTAGAATGAGACTCCCCGGATCTCCCCGATCCTTTCCAGCGCGTGCGGAATGCCTCGAAAGCTTGCGACGACCTCACCCATCAGGGAAGACTCGACTCCCAAGACATGACTCGCGGCAGCGGCCGCCATCACGTTCTCCAGGTTGTGCTTTCCGGGGAGTTGGACGCGCTCGAGGGGGATCCACTCGTCGGTGAACGAATCCTCGTGCCGTACGATCCAACCATCTTCCACGCACAGGTGTGGCGTGTCACCGCCCATGCACGCGAGGCTGTAGAAGATCTTCCTCGATCGAATCCTAGTCGCCATTTCCCTGGTCAGGGGATTGGCTCCGTAAACGACGGCCCAATCCTCCCGCTCCTGATTGGAAAAAATGCGTTCCTTGGCCTCGCGATAAACCTCGAAAGAGGGGTGTCGGTCCAGATGATCGGGCGTCACGTTGAGGAGCACCGCCACCTGCGGACGGAATCGTTCGATCGACTCGAGTTGAAAGCTCGATACCTCCACGACGAATGTTGCATCGATAGGGGACTCTTGAACCAATAGGCTGAGAGGTCGCCCGATATTCCCGCCGAGGGCGACGCGGTGGCCCGCACGTTCCAGTATCTGCGCAATGAGCGTGGCGGTCGTCGACTTCCCCTTGGTGCCGGTCACCGCCACGATCGGGCCCTCGATCTCGCGATAGGCAAGCTCCACTTCTCCCCAAACCGGGATCCCGAGTTGCCTCGCCTCTCGCAACGGCGCCGCGTCCAAAGGCACTCCCGGGCTCACCACGACCAATTCGACCCCTGCCGCCAGGCCCGCCGGATGGGACCCCGTGATCAACTCGACACCACGGTCGGCGAGCTCCGCCCATTCCGACGAGAGCTCCTCGCCGGGCCTCCAATCGTTCGCCCGCACCCGTGCTCCGCGCCCGAGCAACAGCTTCGCCGCGGCCAGGCCGCTGCGGGCGAGGCCTACCACCAAAACCCGGCGTCCCCGGTAATCCCCGCCGCCCATTCCTTGTGTTCCGCCCTCGCATTTACCTCAGCTTCAAAGTGGTCAGACTCGCTAGCGCGAAAATAATGGCGACGATCCAGAACCGAATGATGATCTTCGGCTCCGACCAACCCTTGAGCTCGAAGTGGTGGTGTAAAGGCGCCATCAGAAAGACCCGCTTGCCGGTCAGTTTGAAGGATGTGACTTGAATGATGACGGACAAGGCTTCAACGACGAAAAGCCCACCCACCAAGATCAACAGCAATTCCTGTTTGATCAGCAGGGCGACCGTGCCAATGGCTCCTCCCAACGCGAGGGAGCCCACGTCGCCCATGAACACTTGAGCCGGATAACAGTTGAACCAGAGGAAGCCGAGGCTCGCCCCCACGATGGCACCGCCGAAGATGGTGAGCTCCCAGATCCGCGGAATGTGGATGAGATCGAGGTAGGCCGAGAACTGCGCGTGTCCCGTCACATAGATCAGAACGGTGAACGCCGCGGCGGCAATCAGAACGCTCCCGATGGCGAGACCATCGAGCCCATCGGTGAGATTGACGGCGTTCGAAGCTCCCACCATTACCAGCACCGCGAATGGAATGAAGAACCACGAGAGCTCCGGCCGCACCTCTTTGAAGAACGGGAAGAGCAGCTCGGTGCTGTAGACGTCCCGATGCGAGAGACCCACCAGGGTGGTCGCCACTCCCAGCGCGACCATAACTTGGAGAACGAGCTTGGCTCTGGCCGTTAAGCCCGCCGGGCGCTTGCGAGTGAGCTTCAAGTAGTCATCGGCGAGGCCAATCGCGCCATAGCAGAGAGTGGACACGATGGCTATCCACACGAACGCATTTCTCAAATCCGCCCAAAGGAGCGTCGGCGCCACGATCGCGGCGAGAATCAGGAGTCCTCCCATGGTGGGCGTGCCGGCCTTCGCCTGATGACCCCGCGGCCCCTCCTGACGGATGTGCTCGCCGATTTGAAACCGCCGCAGGCGCCCAATGAGCCAGGGACCCAGCACAAGACTGAGTATCAGAGCGGTAAGCGTGGCGCACGCGGTTCGAAACGTGACGTAACGAAAGACATTGAACACGCCGTATTCCGTGTGGAGCGGATAGAGAAGATGGAACAACATGGTCAATCCACCTCCCCGCTGAATCGACGGCGAACCACGGAGAGCGCTCCCTCGAGCGCGACACCGCGCGAGGCCTTGAGCAGCACGACGTCTCCCGGCCCGAGCCGTTGGCTGAGGATCTCACCCGCCTCTCCGACATCCCGCGCGACGACCAAAGCCGCTTCCGGCATCCCAGCGCGCCGTGCGCCCTCGACGATGAGGGCCCCCAGGGGCCCCACGCCGACGAGAAGAGACACGTCGCTCCGAGCGACTTCACGGCCACAATCCAGGTGAAGGTCTTCCGCGCGCGCGCCGAGCTCCAGCATGTCTCCGAGCACCGCGATACGCCGCTTCGCGTCTTCGTGAGTCAGGGAGGCGAGGGCCGCACGTACCGCCGTCGGATTCGAGTTGTACGTTTCGTCGATCACAACGGGTCCGGCAGGAAACCGAAACCGCTCTCCCCGATGGGGTGCCGCTTGCAGATCGCGCAGTCCCCTTGCCGCCGCCGTCAACTCGACGCCGAGGGTTCGGGCAACCGCGAGCGCAGCGAGAAGGTTGTACACGTTGTGGACTCCATGGAGTGACGATTCAACTTCCGCCCGGGATCCGGCCGTCTCGACGATGAACCGCAGACCATAAGACGTGCTCTCGATATCCTTGGCCCGGAGGTGGGCTTCTTCTTCGATTCCGAAACGAACCTGATGCCCGGCAAACCGCTTGGCCTGCTCGAGAACGAGGGGATCGTCGGCGTTGACGACCGCGGTGGCTCCCGGCCCCAGTCCGGCGAAAAGCTCTCCTTTCGCGCTCGCAATCGCTTCGAGCGAAGCAAAGAACTCCAGATGGACTTCCGCGACGCTCAGCAAGACACCTACGTCGGGAGCCGCAATTTCCGTGAGGCGGGCGATCTCTCCCGGGGCCGACATCCCCATCTCCAAGACCGCCACGTCCTCGTCCTCCCATCTCAGGATCGACAAAGGCAATCCGTAGAGGTTGTTGAGATTCCCCTCTGACTTCAGCACCTTGTAGCGGACCGAAAGTGCTGCCGCCGTCGCTTCTTTGGCGGTGGTCTTGCCAACGCTGCCGGTAATGCCCACGACCTTGAGGGGCGCCGACCGACGGACGCCCCTCGCGAGCCGCTGCAGCGCGATCGTCGTGTCGTCCACTAGAATCAGGACGCCGGCGTCCTTACCCGAGGGTTCGGGCGGCTGGGACACCACGGCACCCACTGCTCCGCGCTCGAGAGCCTGATCGACGAAGCGGTGCCCGTCGAACCGTGGGCCGATGATGGCGAAGAACAAGTCTCCCGGCTCGACGGTGCGCGAATCGATCGAGATCGACTGGATCCGTGTCCCTTCCGAACCCGACGTAAGTCTTCCTCCTGTGAAAGAAGCGACCTGTGCTGCGGTCAGCTTTGCCATCTCCTCCATCAGTGCCGTGGCGCCCCGCCGCCTGACTCGCTCCGGTCGAAGCAACCACCTAGTTTGGCGACCGGCGGCGCGTGCACCTTCGTCGGCCCATTCCCTCCAAATGCCCCTCGTTCGGCCGCTCCGCCGCTTCGCGGCAGCTGAAAGCTCCCAGCCTGCTAATGGCTGTTGAGCGGCTGCATCGGCCTCGTCAAGATTTCTCGTACCACCTCCCGGTCGTCGAACGCGATCACGCGATCCCCAATCAACTGATAGGGCTCGTGACCCTTCCCCGCGACGAGCACGACGTCGCCGGGCTCGCTCAGAGAAAGGGCCAATCGAATCGCCCGACGCCGATCCGGTTCCACGCGGACCTCCGCCTGGCACCGCGGACCCTTCGTGCCCAGCTCGATCTCTCGGATGATGGCCATTGGATCCTCGCTCCTTGGATTGTCCGACGTCAGCACGACCAGATCGGAGAGCCGCGCCGCGACCGCTCCCATGAGCGGCCGCTTCGAACGGTCGCGGTCGCCACCGCACCCAAAAACCGTCAACACCCGACGATGCGGAAGAGAGCGGGCCGCCTCCAGAATATTGCGGAGCGCGTCGTCGGTGTGGGCGTAGTCCACGACCACATGGAACGGCTGACCCGCCTCGATCTTTTCGAAGCGACCCGGGACGTTGCCCAGCTGTTCGAGCGCTCCCAGGATGTCATCCGACGAAAGTCCGAGAGAGCGAGCCGCACCGTAAGCGGCCGCGAAGTTCAACGCGTTGTGTTGACCTATCAACGGGCTCCTGCCTTCGAATGCGACGTCTCGGTCTCTGAACCGAATCACCAATCCATCGAAACTCGCCTCGACGTCCTCGATGCGTAGCCCAGCGTCCTCCGCGAATCCGTAGGTAAGCACGGATCCACCCATGGTTTCCGCCAAGCGCCTGCCGTAGCTGTTGTCGATCCCCACCACCGCGGTTCCCGAGGCGCGAAGATAGTCTTCGAACAGTCGCCGCTTGGCGGCGAAGTAGTCCTCCATGTCGCGATGAAAGTCGAGGTGATCTCGGCTCAGATTCGTGAAGACCGCGCACTCGAACTCCGTTCCCTCCAGACGACCGAGGGCGAGCCCATGAGAGGAGACCTCGAGCACGCCGAAGCGGCACCCCTCTTCGACGGCCGACTTGAGGAACGCCTGAATCTCCGGCGACTCGGGAGTCGTGTGGTGCGCTCGTTGACTGTTCGATCCGACCCGATGCACGACGGTTCCCAAGAGGACCGATGGTGGCGCGAGTTTCTGGAAGATCCCATCCAACAAGAATGCGGTCGTCGTCTTACCATTCGTTCCGGTCACACCGACCAGCCGCAGATGCCGTGACGGCTCCCCGGCGAGCTTCGCGGACAGGAGTCCTGCAGCGCGCCGCGCATCCCCAGTGCGCACCCACGCGACGGCCGACTTCCTGGGAGCCGCCCGCTCGCTGACGATCCCCACGGCCCCCTTCTTCGCCGCCTCATCCACATAACGATGGCCGTCGGTGATCCTCCCCTCGATGGCCACGAAGACAAAGCCGGGGGCCACGCGACGAGAGTCCACGGTCACACCCTGCACCCGAGGTGTGAGATCGCCCCGGGTTTCCTCGACCGGGATGACCGACAAGAGTTGCTCGAGGATCATGGCGGCGTGTCTCCCAGAAACACCAGGCAGCGCGAACCGGAATCGACGGGCGATCCGGCCGGTGGGTGCTGGTCGACGACCCAACCCGATCCCACGAGCTCTGGGGACAGGTGCGCCGCAATCAATCGAGCCACCGCGTCGCGGGCGGGGAGCCCAGTGAGCGATGGCATCTGTAGCGGCACGGCGGTACGCGGTCCGAACGCGACCCGCGCCACCGGACTCGACGGCGGCACCCCGTTGTCTTCCGAATCCAGCGGTTCCTGCCGGGGCCAGCGAGAGGCCATCGTGAACACTCGCGTCGCCTCGCCGTCCTCCGAGTCGGGAGCGTCCGGCGCAACACTGAGATAGCGAAGGCTTCTTTCGACGATGCGGGCGAAGACGCTGGCCGCCCGTCCACCGGAGTGATCGCCTATCGGCGAATCGAGGACGACGAGGGCAGTCAACTCGGGCGCCCCCGCGGGGACGAACCCGACGAACGAGGCGATGAAGTCCGTCTTCGAATAACCGCCCCCGCTTGTTGCCTTCTGTGCGGTTCCGGTCTTGCCCGCGACCGTGAACCCAGGTATCCTGCCGCGCGTCCCGGTGCCCTCCTCTACGACGCCCACCATCAACTCGGTGAGTCGCCGAGCGGTCTCCCGGCTGATCACGCGACGAACCGGAGCGGGAGACGCTCCATGAAGGGTCTCGTTGTTGGGTGAGCGAATCTCCTTGACCAGAGTCGGCCGCATGAGATATCCACCGGCAGCCACCGTGTTCGCCGCGGCCACCATTTGCAGCGGTGTCACGGCGATCTCCTGACCGAACGAAATCGAGGCGAGCGTCATCTCGCGCCATTCCGAGAGGTCCCGGAGAATGCCCCGGCTCTCGGCAGCCAACCCCACACCGGTCACCTCCCCGAACCCGAACGCGCGCATGTAGCGCTCCAGCCTCTCGGCGCCCAAGCGCTGGCCGATCCGGATCATACCCACGTTGCTGGATTTCTCGAGCACTTCGCGGAAGGTCAGCACGTCGAATTCACGGTGATCGTGGATCACGCGATCGCCGACCCGGATCACGCCCCCCCCGCAATCGATCCGCTCGTCTTCGCTCACCACGCCTTCTTCGAGCGCGGCAGCCGCGGACACGATCTTGAAGGTCGAGCCGGGCTCGTACGCGTCCGTCACCGACCGGTTGCGCCAATAGCTCGCGGGATAGTCGCCGTAGCGGTTCGGGTTGAAACCGGGCACCTCGGCCATGGCCAGGATCTCACCCGTTTCGGGTTGCAGGAGAATCGCGACGCCGCCCTTAGACCCGCTTTCCCGTACCGCCTCTTCGAGCTCCGACTGCGCAATGTGCTGAAGCGTTTCATCGATCGTCAAGAGAAGGTTGCGACCGGGCTGCGGCCGCTTCTCGACGCGGGACGCGGCCGGTCGGTTTCGCGCGTCGGTCCAAATGATTTGCCGACCATCCTCCCCGCGTATCTCTTCCTCGAAGGCGTACTCGACGCCGCTCATCCCCTCGTTGTCCATTCCCACGTAGCCGAGAACGTGAGCCGCCAACTGCCGCTTCGGGTAGAAACGGCGCCTCTCTGGAACGAAGTTCACGCCCGCGAGATCCAGCTCCCGAACGCAATCGGCGGTGGCCAGATCGACTTTCCTGTCCACCCACAGGAAGCTCTTGTCGCTCCTCAAGCGAATGGCAAGCTCTTTACTATCCACGGGTAGGCAGTCGGCGAGCGCACGCGCCGTTCGATCGGCCTCTTTGATAGCGCGAGGAACCGCATAAACCGATTCCACGTTGACGCTCACCGCGAGCTCTCGTCCATTGCGGTCGTAGATCGTTCCCCGTTCCGGATCGAGCGGCATCGTGTAGCTCTGTTGGATCTCGGCGCGCTCTTGGAGGCTCTGGCGGAGAAAGACCTGGAGATAAACCAGTCGGCCCACCAGCGCGCTGACCCAGAGCGTGCTGAGAAGAGCGAGCAACGTCACGCGAAAACGCGCGCGAGAGAGGTTGCGGTCACGGTCCACTTACTCCTCCGGTTGGCTCTCTTCGATCTGCCGGTACGGCTCGATCACGACGAATTGGTCTTTCGAGGGCACGACCATGCCCAGCTCCCGCGTGGCGATCGTTTCGATTCGATCGGGTGAGGCGAGCGAAGCCTTCTCCAAAGACAACTGTCGCTGAATCTGCATGAGGTACTCTCGTTCCCTTCTTTGCTCTTCCATTCGGTACCCGTTTCGAATCATCTCGAAATGCTGCCAGCCATAGGCAAGCACCGCTCCCGCCAGCAGCAATCCCGTGACCGCCACCATCAAGAGTTGGCGGTTCCGCTCGCGGTCGACCTGTCGCACCAATTGCTCGTTGGCCACTCTTCGGGTGATTTGATAGCGAAGATTGGCCATGATCAGGAAACTCGTTCGAGAGCTCTGAGCTTCGCACTACGAGCCCGGCGATTGGCGGATACTTCCTCTTCACGCGGCCGGAGCGGCTTACGCGTCAAGACACGGAATCTGTCGGACTTGCTCTTCTCACGGAAAGCCCACTTCACCGCCCGATCCTCGAGCGAGTGATACGAGATGACGACCAGGCGTCCATTCGGAGCGAGCTTGTCGGTTGCGACTTCGAGAAACGTCTCGAGGTTCTCGAGCTCTCGGTTGACGGCGATGCGAAGCGCCTGGAACGTCCGCGTGGCCGAATCGATTCCACCACGGCGGCCGCTGCCCAGAACCGAGTGAACCGCCCGCCGGAGATCGCCCGTCGCATCGAGGGGACGCCGCGACACGATGCGACGCGCTATCGCCCGCGATTTCCGCTCTCCGCCGAGGTTGAAGAGGAGATCCGCGAGCTCCTGTTCGCTTAGGCGATCGATGAGCTCCGAAGCGGTCTCACCCGAAGCGCGATCGAATCTCATGTCGAGTGGACCCTCCGCGGAGAAGGCAAATCCCCGGTCGCCGTCGGCCAACTGCATGCTGGAAAGACCGAGGTCGGCGACGATGCCGTTCACGGCTTCCAGTCCTTCGCTCTCCAGATATTCGACCAGACGGGCGAAGGACCCGCGGTGCAGGTGCACCCGATCACCGAAGGGCTCCAGTCGCTTGCGACTCATGGCCAGCGCCGCCTCGTCTCGATCGAGGCCGATGAGCCGACCCGAGGGAGAGCTCGCCTCGAGAACGGCCGTCGCATGACCGCCGGCACCTACCGTCGCGTCGACATACACGCCGTCCGGGAGAGGCGCGAGATACTCCAGCACCTCGTCCACCAAGACGGGTCGATGCGGCACGTCCGGAGGGTGAGCCCTCCGGTCAGAAGTCGATGCGGGAGCCATGTTCGTCCTGCTGTTCCATTGCCGAGCGATCCCTGTCTTTACCAGCTGCATGGCCAATCAGATTCCAAACTCCGCGAGCGCGTGACCGTCGTCTTCGGTAAACGGCTCGCTCTCAAGCTTCTTCATGAAACGTTCGTGATTCCAAATCTCCAAGTAGTTGTATTTTCCCAGGACGTCCACGTTCCCGTTCATCTGCGCGGTCTGCCGCAGCAGCGCGGGTATTAGCAGCCGGCCCTGCCGGTCGCGCGTCGTGGTCTGCCCGAAAAAATGCACCCGATCCAGGAAACGCGCCTTGGAAGGATGAGTCCCCGGTATGGCTTGCAGCTTGCGCTCCAGTTCAGTCCAGACCTCCATGGGGTACACCCGCACGTTTTCTCCGCTGAGGCTGGTCACGAACACCTCCGCGGCGTAGTTCGTGTCCCAAAGCTGGAGAAACCCGTTCGGTATCTTGATCCTGCCCTTGTCATCGACACGAGCCGGATGGTTCCCACGGAGCACCGAGACCTCCTGCGACCGAGATCCACCTGATCCAAGATTCGCCTAGAATCGGGGCTAAATAGAGACTTCTAGACCACTTTGTTCCACTTTACTCCACCAGAAATCCTAAGATAGAGCCCGTTCCTTGTCAAGCTCCATTTACAATGGTTTACGAGGATGTGGGGAAAATCCAACGTTCAGAAAACCAGGCCTATCCGACGCCGCCCTCAGGTCTATGGGGAACGAGGACATAGGGTCGCCCAGGCCGAGATGGGAATGAAAGGACCCATAGTAGAATTCCCGATGGATGAAGGCAGGCATTCTAGGGTTCCCGGGATCCGGCCGGCGCACCCTTTTCTCCTTGCTAACGCAGGCCGTCGCGACCGGCTCGGCGCGCGAGGCCCAGCTCGGCGTCCTCAAGATTCCCGATGAGCGCCTGCAAGAATTGAGTCGCTTGCACGCGTCGAAGAGCGTCGTTCCGGCAACCATTCAATTCACGCTCGTCCCGGGCCTGGTCAAGGGAGAGTCTAAGGAAAAGCTGGATCTCCCGGCGCTCAAAGTCGTGGATGTCTTGGTCCACGTGGTCCGGGGCTTCGAGGAAGCCTCGGTCCCTCACCCCGAGGGCACAGTCGATCCCGCTCGGGATATCGAGACCGTAGAGCTCGAGCTGACCATCGCCGACCTTTCGCTCGTCGAACGCCGCTCAGAGCGGCTACAGGCCGACCGCGGAAAAGGCAAGAAGGTCGATCCACGAGAGCTCGCCGCTCTGGAGCGCGCGAGAGCAAGCCTGGCAGAGGGCACGTCGCTGCGCTCGGTGCTGTCCGACGAGGAGCAGGCGCAACTTCGCGGCTATGCGCTCCTCACCTCGAAGCCGCTCCTGCTTGTTGTAAACGTCGGCGAAGACGACGTCGCCGCGGACGATCTGCCGACCCGATTGGGCCTCGAGCGTTGGGTGAAGGCGCCTAAGGTGCGCCTGGGATTCATCTCCGCGAAGATCGAGGCCGAGATGGCGGAGCTTTCTTCCGAGGACGCGCAGGCGTTCCGCGAGAGCCTGGGACTCAGCGAGAACACGGTGGCGCGGATCGTGTCCGCGGCCTTCGAGCTGCTCGACATGATCACGTTCTATACATCCGAGGCGAAAGAGTCGCGAGCCTGGGTCATTCCCCGGGGCACGCCGGCCTCTGCCGCAGCGGGGGTCATCCATAGCGACATCGAGCGCGGCTTCATCCGGGCCGAGGTGGTCTCCCACGACGTGCTGAAGAGCCATGGCTCCTGGAGCGCGTGCCGGGAGAAGGGCGCGATGCGGCTCGAGGGGAAAGACTACCCGATTGCCGATGGCGATGTCGTCATTTTCCGTTTTAACGTATAGTTCTTTGGCATGAAGCTCATCGTTCAAATCCCCTGCCTCAACGAAGCCGATGCGCTTCCGGTGACGCTCGCCGAGATTCCACGACACATCGTCGGCATCGACGAGGTCGAGGTCTTGGTGGTCGACGACGGCTCCTCGGACGGAACGCCCGAGGTGGCCGCCCGCCACGGGGCGGATCATGTCGTCCGCTTCGAGCGTTCGCGAGGCCTGGCCGCCACTTTCCGCGAGGGGATCGACACCGCGTTGCGCTTGGGCGCCGACATCATCGTCAACACCGATGCCGACGGCCAGTACCCCGGCTCCGATATCCCCCGCCTCATCGCACCCATCCTCGAGGGGCAGGCCGAAATTGTCATTGGGGATCGAGAGGTCAGGAACGTCGAGCATTTCTCTCTCACCAAGAAGAAGCTCCAGGCGCTCGGGAGTTGGGTCGTGCGGCAGGTCTCGGGTACCAAGGTACCCGACACGACGAGCGGTTTCCGTGCGTTTACACGCAACGCGGCTCAAAGACTGAACGTCATCTCCGACTACACGTATACGCTCGAGACGATCATCCAGGCGGGGAAGAAAAGGATGGCCATCGCCCAGATCCCGATATCCGCGCGCGAGACGCGGCCCAGCCGTCTAATCTCCAGCGATTGGAACTATGTGAAGCGATCGGCGGCGACCATCGTGCGTATCTACGCGATGTACGAGCCTCTCAAGATATTCAGCTATGTCGGCGGGCTATTCCTCGCCGCGGGCCTCTTCCTTTCCGCCCGCTACGTTTATTTCGTTTGGATAGGCGAAGGTCAAGGACACGTTCAGTCCGTCATCGTGGCAGCGGGGCTGATGGGAATGGGACTGACCATCGTGTTGATCGGCTTGGTGGCGGACATCATCGGCTCGGTTAGACGGTTGCTCGAAGAAGTGCTCTATCGACAGCGGCGCTTGGAAGACCAGCTGTCTTCGAGAGAGTCTGGGGCGGAGACTGGGAAACCTTCGGTACGCGAGCCGGCTGCCCGAAAGAGCCGCTGAAAAGATGGCCCAGCCCGACCGGGTCAGCGTCCTGATTCCCGCTTTCAACGAGGCGGCCACCATTGGAGACGTCATCCAGAGAATCAAGTCGGCTGGCAAGTGGCTCGAGATCCTGGTCGTCGATGACGGCTCGTCCGACGCCACGTCCGAGACTGCGCGCGGAGCTGGCGCTCGCGTGGTACGCCATCCCTACAACAAGGGAAACGGCGCCGCGGTCAAGACCGCCATCAGGGAAGCTCAGGGAGATCTCGTGCTGCTCATGGATGGAGACGGTCAGCACGATCCCGCGGACACACAAACGATCCTGTCTTTTCTTCCGGAGTACGATCTGGTCGTGGGTGCGCGCGCGTGGGACGCCCAGGCGACCTTCTCCAGAGGCTTGGGGAACTTCCTCCTCGCTCGTTTGGCGTCTTATCTATGCGGTCAGAAGATTCCGGATCTCACCTCGGGATTTCGGGCCGCCCGCCGGGATCGCATGCGGGAGTTCCTGCACCTCTTTCCCAACGGTTTCAGCTATCCCACGACGAGCACCATGGCATTCGTGCGAGCGGGCTATAACCTGCGTTTCGTACCCATAGACGGGAAGCAGAGGACGACGTCATCCACGAGCAAGATGCGACCCTGGCGTGAGGGCGCGAAATTCCTGGTCATCATTCTGAGGATGATCACGCTCTTCAGCCCATTGCGGATCTTCCTACCCATGGCCACGATCTTTTTCGCGCTCGGTTTCGGCTACCTGGTCTACACGATCGCCACCGAGATGCACGTGACGAATACTTCGGTTCTCTTGCTTACCGGGTCCGCCGTCTTGTTTCTGTTCGGTCTGCTCTCCGAGCAGATCGCCTATTTGCGGTTGCAGCCACCACCCGAGTGACGGTCGGTTCCTAATTCGACTTTCGCTGCAAGAAGCTCTTCACGCCTTCCTGGATGAGCTTCCCAGTGC
>JBOGJF010000418.1:0-3969 GCA_050747785.1 Vicinamibacteria bacterium | reverse complement strand
AGTTGTCGACCATGCGTTGCGTATTGACGGCGATGGGCTCGAGGCCAACCGAGTACTCGAAACCAAAATAGGGCACAGGCTCCGAGCCCCTGACGGTCACCCAAACCGAGTGGTACGTCTCCATCAGATCGAACACCGACGAGACCACCTGCATCAGCATCCCCGCCAGGTCGGCGCCCGGATCCTTCGCATCGTGAATCTTGGCACCCAGATAGGCCTGGCAGACCTTGAACCCCTCCGCCAAGGCGGTCGTGGTCATCCAGATATCGATGCCGTAACGGGCCACGTTCGTCTCCCATACGTCCTTGGACAAGTAGCGTTCGGCGAGCGCCTGTGAAAAGCCGAAATCTCCGCCAATAGGCTGACGCACCCGCTTTCCGTAGAGCGCGCGGGTGGCGGGATAGACAATGCTGTTGGTAATCGTGCCGTCGTATTTGTGGCGTCGATAGAGAGGCGCCGTGTAGTCATAGCCCTCGTTGAGGATGGGCTTGATTAGAAGCTCCACCCATTCCGGTGTGATGCTGCGAAGATCGGAATCGACGACCGCGCAGGCCTTCGCTCCCAGTAACTGCGCGATCTTGAAGATCGTGCGGAATGCGCTCCCCTTTCCCGGTATTCCGTGGTACGGCGTAATGATCTTGTGAACCGGATGCAGTCGGTGCCGCACCATGAGCCGCTCCATGTTCGTGTATTCCGTCGAGGCCACGACGTCCCGAGTCCCATCAGTCGAGCCGCCGTCGGAGTTGACGATAACCGATCTCGACTCGGGAAAATGCTTCATGAGGCCGGCGCTGACGGCCTGGACCACGTGCGGGATCGTCTGCGCATTGTTGAAGCTCGGGATCCCGACGAGGATATCTACCGCACCGATATGCTCAACTTGTTTCTCCGTTTCCTTGTCGAGCAGGTTCTCGTCTCTTGGCGGCACGGCGTGGATCTTACTTCCCAGCACGTTGCCTTGCAAAAGTGGGTGGCTTGGAACGCAGTGCGTGCTGTAGAATGCCTATCTTCGGAACCGTCTTAGCCGTATCGACCGAATGAACATCGTTTTCGTCTCCTCCGAAGTCGATCCCCTCGCGAAGACCGGCGGGCTCGCCGACGTCGTTTCGTCGCTTGCACTGGCTCTTCAACGCCTGCGACATCGAGTCTCGATCGTCATGCCGTTCTACGACCTGATCGCTGCCAGCGGAGTCCAGACGCGCGACGCCGGTCTCGTCATCCAGGTCCCGCTCGAGGGTCGCGTGCGACAGGGTGCCGTCTGGACCACGACGATCGACGGTGTGCCCGTCTATCTGCTCCGAAACCCAGGGCTCTACGATCGAGGAGGTATCTACGGAAGCGGTGGCCAAGACTTTCCGGACAACGCGATCCGTTTCGCATTCCTCTCGCGGGGCGCGCTCGAGATCGCGAAGGCCGCTCGGCTCGAGCCCGATGTGTTCCACATCCATGACTGGGAGACCGCGCTGCTACCGGTCTATCGCGACCAGTACTACCGGAACGATCGGTTCATCGGTCAAGCGGGGGTCGTGCTGACCATTCACAACTTGGTCTATCAAGGCTTGTTTTCCCGTGAGATCCTGTCGGCGCTCGAGCTACCTTCCTCGTTGTTTCGCTTGGACGCTCTCGAGTTCTTTGGTCAGGTGAATTTATTGAAGGGGGGGATCGTCTTCTCCGAGAAGATCTCCACCGTCAGCCCAACCTACGCGCGCGAGATACAGCGCCGAGAGCTCGGCGCCGGACTGGACGGGCTGCTTCGGTACCGATCGGCCGATCTGGTAGGGATCTTGAACGGGATCGACACATCTCTCTGGAACCCCGGAACCGACAAGGCGTTATGGGCGCCATACACCTCGAGCGGACCCGAGGGCAAAGCGACGAACAAGGCCGCGCTCCAAGAAAAGCTAGGTCTCAGGGTATCGGCGGAGACCCCGTTGATCGCCGCGATTGGACGCTTAGACCCGCAGAAGGGATTTGACCTGATTCTTGCCGTGACGCCGCGGCTTCTGCGCGCGGGAGCGCAGCTCGTTTTGTTGGGCGCCGGCGCGCGGGCGTATCTGGACGCGTTCGGAGCCCTCGCAAAGGAGTTCCCGCATCAGCTCAGCATCAACCAGGGCTTCCAAGCAGACCTCGGAAGACAGATCTATGCGGGTGCCGATATCTTCCTGATGCCCTCCCGCTACGAACCGTGCGGGCTCGGGCAGCTCCTCGCGTATCGCTACGGAGCGATCCCGGTCGTCCGCCGAACGGGCGGGCTGGCGGACACCGTGGACGACTTCGACGAGAGCCCCGACGAGGGGCACGGCTTCGTGTTCGAGCCGTTCGAAGCGGAGGCGCTCGGCCAGACGCTGGACCGGGCTCTCGCCCATTTTCGGGACACGACGACCTGGGGGAAGCTGGTGAGGCGGGCCATGCGCGCGGACTTCTCCTGGAAGAGCTCCGCTACCGCTTACCTAGAGCTCTACGAAGCGGCTAAACGCCGCGCCGCCAAACAACCGGGCGATGGGGCCTAGGCCGTCTTCGGAAGGAGCTTACCGCCCCACCACCCGAGACTCGCCCAAATCGATCCCACGATCGTGTTGACGATCAAACCGACGAGGCGGATCGGCAGCGCCTGCACCAGACCGACGGGCTCCGGTACGTTGAGGGCGGCGGGGTGATTGAAGTAGGTCTCCGCGCCAACCAGATAGGAGACCACGGTGGCGGCGAAAATGATGAGCTGCGCGCTGATAACGATCGTGGCACCGAGCATCACCGCTTTTTTCCAGCCGTAGCCCCGGAGAGGACGAGAGAAAGCGGCGAAAACGAAGCTGAGTATCCAGCTCAGGGTCACCAGGCTGAAGACACCGGTACCCCTTTCATAGGGAACGCCCGTTGCCCCGACGACGAGGCGCCCGATCAGGAACAGAATCAGGAGAAGAATGGCCAGGCGAGCGAATCGTAAGTATTCCGACATGATCAACCCTCCTATGAATGAAACAATCCACGCAGGCCGCAAGAGCTCTGGATGGTCGGCCAGGCCGGCGTAACTTACTCAGTCGGCTCCTAGAAAATCAAGCACAATCCGCCGCAGCTCGGCAGGGTGCTCCAGGCTCACGACGTGCCCCACGCCCATGACCAGCACCTTTCGGGCCCCAGCGATCCCCTGCTGAAGCTTGTCCACGTTTTCATGGATTCCGGGATGATCACGCTCCCCGGCGATCAGAAGGGTCGGGACCTTTATTTCCGTGAGCCTTTCCTCGACCGGAGGATCCAACGGCTCCATCAATCTGAGGTACGCGAATCCGGAATCGAAGAGCCGCGGGCTGTCCTCGAGAATGGCTCTCATTCGCTCGCGGGCCTCCTTGTGCTCGGCTGTTGGCATGCTCGGATCTGCCAGCAGCAGCTCGATGGCCTTTGCGCGCCCCTCCTTCTCCGCCACATCGGACACATCGGCGAGAACCGGGGTCAGCTCGTCCTTCCAGCTGCTCAACCCGGGAGCGACGAGGATCAGCGACCGGACCCTCTCCGGATACTGGACCGCGAAGTCCAGCGCGACGCCGCCGCCGAATGAGAAACCGAGTAGGTGTGTCGTTTCGACCTTTAGAAAATCGACGAGCGCGTGCAGATCTTCATAGTGGGAAAATGGTTCTTGTGGAACGTTCGACTTGCCCGTTCCCCGCGGATCGTAGCGAACGACCCGAAAACGTTCAGCGAGCTCCCCAAACAGTTCATCCCAGAGTCTGCTGTCCAGATTGGCACCGCTGATGAGAAGCAGCGAAGGCCCACTCCCCCGGGCTTCATAGAAGAGACGCGTTCCGTTGACCTCAGCGAACGAATCCTCCCTATCGTGCCTCTCCAGCGGCTGTCCGGCGTCCGTTTCTGATGGCTCGGGCTCCGCGACGACGTCACGATCTTCGTCGGGCGCCGGTCCGCAAGCGCCGAGGGTAAGAAAGACAAGGAGCCAGAAAAGCTTCATGCAAACCTCTTCGA
>JBOGJF010000417.1:0-3600 GCA_050747785.1 Vicinamibacteria bacterium | reverse complement strand
GCAGGCTCTGCACCACGAACCCTCCTGCGAAAGAATCGAGCGAGAACAGGGCGGCAAGTTTCAATACCACTCGCCGGGACCGGTGCAGACCCAATCGAGGTAACCCTGTGTGAATACTATTGCTTTCCGTAACCTCCACCGCCGGAGTGAGCTGCGCGAAGAGGAAGACCATGGTGAGCCCACTGGCCGCGTACCCCGCCAAGAGAACCTGGTAGCTCTGTACGGAGGAGAGACCATACCGTTGCAAGAGCTGGGAGATAGCCCCGCCCACGAGCGCTCCCAACGCAGTGGCAAATGATCCGACGAGCGCATACCATGCGAAGACGCGCGTGCGCTGTGTCGCCGGAAGGACATGGGCAAGGGCTGCTTGCTCGATAGCGAGAAACGGACCGACTTCCTTTCCGCTCGGGCTGATGACGCCGAGGGTTGCCGCCAGTAAGAGCAGCCAGAAACCGGAGGTCGAGGCGAAAACGATCCCCGATGCGGCCATCAAACTCGCTCCGAGCGCCAGGGTTCTCTTTCGGCCCCATCGGTCGGCGCGGGTCGTGATGGCGAGCGACACTATGGTGTCTCCCAAGAGTGTGAGCGTCAGGAGGAGCCCAACCTCTCCTTCGCTGAAACCGCGCTCGACCAAATAAAGCACGAGAATGACGGAAACAAAGCCATAGGCGAAGAGGCGCAGGGTCCGAGTCCCGAAGAGAAGACGGGCGTCTCCCGACGGTAGTTGACCGGGGGCCGGTGCCGTTCCACCTGGAGAACTCATGTTCTCCAAGATACGTCTTTCCGAGGAAGCCCGTTCCCCTTAAATACCGTCCTCCAGCTCCTCGGGCGTTCGCGCTGCTCTTCCGTAACGAAGAAAGAGCGCCGGTACGACGACCATGTTGAGCGCGGTCGAGCTCAGCAATCCGCCCAGGACGACGACGGCCATGGGAGCCTGGATCTCCTTCCCCGCTTCGCCGCCCCCAATGGCGAGCGGAATCAGCGCCAAGGCCGCACAGAGCGCGGTCATGAAAATCGGATTCAACCGCTCGAGGGAGCCGCGAAAGACAGCCTCGCGCAGAGGCTCGCCTTCGGAGATCAATCGGTTGTAATGGCTCACGAGTAGGATTCCGTTTCGCACCGCGATGCCGAAAAGCGCGATGAAACCCACCAGGGAGGCCACGTTCAGCATGCCACCCGTGGCTAGGAGCGCCGCCACGCCGCCGATGAGGGCGAGAGGCAAGTTGACCATGATGAGAAACGCAGTGCGAGCGCTCTCGAATTCCTGGTAGAGGATCAGAAAGATAGCGAGAATGGAGAGGATGGAAAGCAGGGTGATGGCGCGGGCTGCGGCTTCGCCGCTTTCGAACTGGCCGCCGTATTCGATGTAATACGCCTCGGGAAGATCGACGCTCGCTTCGATCCTCCGCCGAAACTCATCGACCACGCTCGCCACGTCGCGGCCGCTCACGTTCGATTGCACGACGATCTTTCTCTGGACGTTCTCGCGACTGATCGTATTCGGCCCGCGGTCTTGGGCGATGTCGGCCAGCCAGCCCAGCTCGACTTTGGCGCCAAGCGGGGTATCGATGACCGCGTTCCTGATCTTCTCCGCGTTGCCACGGTGCTCTTCGTCGAATCGCACCACCAAGTCGAAAGAGTTTTGTCCTTCCAATATTTGGCTCACCGGCTCGCCGTAGAACGCGACGTCGATCGCCTCGGCAAGCTGTCCGGGCGTGACCCCGTACTTGCTCATGGCGTCACGGTCCGCCAGGATGCGAAGCTGAGGGACGTCCGCCTGCTGCTCGACCGCCAGGTCGACCACTCCCGCGACGTCCTCGACAGCCTCCCGAACGGATTCCGCGATGCGGCGGAGATCCTGGAGGTCCGGCCCGAAGATCTTGACCGCGATGGCTGCGCGGGTGCCGGAGAGCATGTGATCGATCCGGTGCCCGATGGGTTGACCGATGGTGATGTTGGTTCCGGGAACGGCGGCGAGTCGAGCTCGGAGCTCGTCCATTGTCTCGCCGAGCTCTCCTCGAGAAAGATCGAGTAGCACGTCGATCTCTGCGGCGTTCACGCCCTGGGCGTGCTCATCGAGCTCGGCCCGACCGGTGCGGCGCGCCGTGGACATGACCGCGGGATGGTCGAGCATTTTCTGCTCGACCAGGCGTCCGAGCGCGTCCGACTCCTCGATCCCCGTCCCGGGCACGGTGATCGCCGAGACGGTGAGCGTTCCCTCCTGAAACTCGGGCAGGAAGCCGCGCCCTAGAAAGGGGAAGACGGCGAGCGTCGCCACGACCAGAGGCGAAGCGGCGACGGTGACTGCATGGGGATATCTCAGGACGATCTGGAGGGTTCGGGCGTAAGCCCCCTTCAAGTGCTCCACCAGCCAGCTTTCGCCCTCCCGGTCCATGAAGGAGGCTTCGGGAAGAAGCAACGAGCAGAGTACCGGCGTTACCGTAACCGCCACCACTAACGACGCGAGTATGCTCACGATGTAAGCGAAGCCCAGCGGCTGAAGCATGCGGCCTTCGACTCCGGAGAGGAAGAAGAGGGGTACGAAAACGATCGTGATGATGATGGTCGCCTTGACAATGGGAGCCCGGATCTCGCGCGCCGCATCGTAAACCACGGGGAGCGCCGCACGACGCTCGCTCTTGGGAAGGCGCCGGTTCTCTCGTAAGCGACGAAAGGTGTTCTCGACGTCGATGATCGCATCGTCCACCACCGCCCCGATGGCGATGGCCATTCCGCCGAGCGTCATGGTGTTGATGGTGATTCCCAGGAGCAGCATCGTGATGACGGCAATGGCTAGGGAGAGTGGCATGGCGAGGACGGAAATGGCGGTGGTGCGGAAGTTCCAGAGGAAGACGAACAAGATGGCGACCACCAGGATGGCGCCGTCGCGAAGCGCGTCGACGACGTTATCGACCGCCGTGGAGATGAACTCGGCCTGCCGGAAGATCCCTCGGTTGATCTCTATCCCTTCCGGTAGCGTTTCCTGGAGGCGAGCCAGCTCGCCGTCGATGCGCTCGGTAAGCTCAAGCGTGTTCGCGTTGGGTTGTTTTTGAATGGAAAGAACGACCGCCGGCTCGGCGTTGACCGAGGCGGCACCGAAACGAGGTCGGGGGCCGACTTGGACATCGGCGACGTCGCCGATGCGAACCGGTGCTCCGTTTGGAAGACCGACCACCGTTTTTGCGATGTCCTCGACGGTCTGCACCCGACCCAGGCCCCGAATAAGAATCTCCTGCCCGCTCTCCAGATAAACGCCTCCTGAGGCGACAGCGTTGGAGCGCTCGGCGGCACGAAGCAGGTCGTCGAGCCCGACCTGGTAGAAGCTCAGCCGGTCCGGGTGCACAAGCACCTGATATTGTTTGACCGCTCCTCCAATGGGAACGACCTGTGCCACGCCCGGAATGGCGAGGAGTCGCTTCCTGACGGTCCAATCGGCCAGGGTTCTTACTTCCATATCGGTATGACGATCACTCGTCATGCCAACGAGCAGGATCTCACCCATGATGGACGTGATGGGAGCGAGAATCGGTGGGCCGCTGCCGACGGGAAGTTGGGTGGCCATGATCTGAAGCTTCTCGGTCACGATCTGACGCGCCCGGT
>JBOGJF010000416.1:0-7125 GCA_050747785.1 Vicinamibacteria bacterium | reverse complement strand
CCGCTGCCGCGCGGTTCAGCTCGACCACGGGCGACGGATCCACTCGCGCCAGGACGTCGTACAGCCCGACGATCTGCGCCCAGTCGGTCGCTCCGGCGCTCGGCGCCTCGGCGTGAACCGCCGCGATCGCCGCTTGGAGCGCGTAAGGACCGAAACGGCGCGACGTCAGCGCTCGTTCCACGAGCGCCGCACCCTCCACGATCAACTCCCGATCCCAGAGCGACCGGTCCTGATCGTCTAGCAAGATCAACTCACCCGCCGCCGAGGTGCGCGCCGCGCGGCGCGACTCGTGAAGCAGCATCAGCGCCAGGAGACCCATTACCTCCGGATCGGGCAGCAACGCAACCAGCACCCGTCCCAGGCGAATCGCCTCGCCCGATAGATCGGCCCGAGTGAGCGACGCACCGGATGACGCAAAATAGCCCTCGTTGAACACGAGGTAAACCACGTGCAGCACCGTATCCAGCCGGTCTGGCAGATCCGCACGCGACGGCACCTCGTACGGAATGCCAGCGTCGCGAATCTTCCTCTTGGCGCGCACGATACGCTGGGCCACCGTGGGCGGACCGGTGAGGAAGGCGCTTGCGATCTCTTCGGTCGTGAGGCCGCACACCTCGCGCAGAGTGAGCGCCACCTGCGCGTCCTGCGGCAGTGCCGGATGGCAACAGGTGAAGATCAACCGCAAACGATCATCTTCGACGCTCTCGTCCTCCCCCGACTCACGGTCAGAGCTCTCTCTCGCGACTCGCTCGGCAAGCTCGGCCCGCGATGCGTCGAAGCGGGCCCGACGTCGGATGCCGTCGATAGCCTTGAAGCGCCCAGCCGACACGAGCCATGCCCTCGGATTGTCGGGTACGCCATCCCGCGGCCAACGCTCCAAAGCGGCGGTGAACGCATCGTGCAGGGCCTCCTCGGCCAGCTCGAAATCGCCCAGCAGGCGGATGAGGGTGGCGAGGACACGCCGGGACTCGCTCCGGTAGACGGCCTCCACCGTTTCCGGCACACGATCGGCTCCGTCCTCGCTCACCTGGGTGCGCTGCCACGCTTAGGGTTGCTCGAACTCCATGATGGGTCGCACCTCGACGCTCCCCAGGCGCGCCGACGGGATCTTGGAGGCCACCTGGATCGCATCGTTCAGATCCCGGGCCTCGATGAGGTAGAACCCGCCGAGCTGCTCTTTGGTCTCCGCAAACGGGCCGTCGGTGGTCGAGACCTTGCCGTTCCGGACTCGCACCGTCGTAGCCGTCGCGATGGGTTGTAGGGCCTCGCCAGCACGGTAGTGACCGCTCTTCCGGATCCCGTCGGAGAAGGCGAAGTACTCACCCATAAAGGCGTCCGATTCGCTCTTGGACATGCCGTCTATCTTCTTTTCCTCGTCGTAGATCAGGCACAGATACCTCATTACTTTCCTCCTTGATCGTCCTTTGGACGACTGTCTGCACCAGATAGTCGCTGGGAGGAGACAAAATCGACAGAAAGTCCCTCGTCACAACTTCAGGAACGGCGGGTACCGCAAGCGGGCGACGTGGCTCCCGCCACCGCCGGAATAATACCCCCTCTTGCTTGTACCTCTTTCGTGTTGCAAAATGGGATCGCGCGAGCCCCGTACCAACGCGAGGAGAAATTACCATGGGTCTTCGAAGTTTCGTGACGTATTGCGGTCTCGCGGGCGGGATGGCTCTCATCGCAGGAGCGGTCTCGTCGGCCTGCGCCGATTCGGTAGACAACGATGGATCCGGCAATCCCTTGGCACCACCGGTCGCCTGCACGCAGATCGGCTGCGAGAACGGCCTCAACGTCGAGCTCCGACCCGCGTCCGGGTGGCCGGCCGGCGAGTACCAATTCCAGATCCAGGCGGACGGGGTCGCGGTGACCTGCCGCGGGTCGCTTCCCTTGGCTAACTGCAGCGCTCCACGCAACGTCACTTGCGACATAGAGGGGCTGGTTCAGGTCGTTGAGAGCGGATGCGCGCTTCCGGCCAACGCTCAGGCGTTCCCCGGGCTCCGGTTCGACGCGAAGCTCCGCCCCAGTAAGTTGGCGATCTCCATTACCCGGGATGGGCGGCTCGTGGGTGAGGCGGATATCGTCCCAAGCTTCCAGACCGTTCAGCCCAACGGTCCAGTGTGTCCTCCAACATGCGATGTCGCCCACGCCGTGCTCGACGTCCATTTCTAGACGTCTCGTTGTGCGTTGGCTTAGTGGTCGACGAATCGGCAGTTCCGAAGATTCGTCGCGGGCCGGGTTCGGTCAATACTCGAGCTGGTATTTGCTCAGGCGGGAGTACAGTTGTGAGCGGGTCAAGCCGAGTAGGCGCGCGGCCTTCGATTTGTTTCCCTTCGTCTGGCGCAAGGCCCTTTCGACCAGATCGCGGTCCATGGTGGCGAGGTCGAGGCCGTGGGGAGGGATGAGACCCTTCGGATCCGACGCGCCGTTTCCGTTCAGCCCAGCCGTGGGCCGAGCGCCGCCGGAGGAGACGTGTTCTCGGGTGATGAGATCTCCGTCGCAGAGAAGGATCGCCCGCTCGATCGCGTTCCGCAGCTCGCGTACATTTCCGGGCCAGGCATATTCGAGTAGCCAGGCCCGCGCATCCTGAGAAATCCCCGCTGCGGGGCGTCCCGTTTTTTCGCTCAATTCGTCGAAGAAGAACTCTGCCAGGGGAAGGATGTCCTCGGACCGTTCTCGGAGGGGCGGGATCCGGATCTGGAACACGTTAAGGCGATAGTAAAGATCTTCCCGGAACTGCCCATTGGCAATCGCCTCAGCCAAGTCCCGATTCGTCGCCGCGATGACCCGCACATCCGCTCGAATCGCCATGCTCCCGCCCAAACGCTGGAACTCTCGCGCCTCGAGAACCCGCAAGAATTTCGACTGCATCGCGGGTGTCATCTCGGCGATCTCGTCGAGGAACAGCGTCCCGCCCTCCGCCTGCTCGAGCCGGCCGATCTTGGTGGCAACGGCGCCGGTGAAGGCTCCCCTCTCGTATCCAAAAAGCTCGGACTCCAAGAGCTGTTCGGGAAGTGCCGCGCAGTTGATTGCAACGAGCGGTTTTCTCGAGCGCGGAGAGCCGTGATGGATGAGGCGGGCGACGACCTCCTTACCCGTTCCCGACTCGCCGGTCACCAGCACGGTCGTGTCCGAGGAGGCCACTCGTCCGACCTGGAAGATCACGTCCCTCCATGGGGCGGACACCCCGACGACGACTTTGCCGCTGTGGTCGTGCAGCTCCCGCGAGAGGGTCTCGACCGTTGCCTCGAGCCTCTCGGCGCGCCGCCGGGCTTCGGCGGCAACACGAGCTTCCTCCGCCAGACGGTGGTAGGAGAGCCCGAGGGCGATCCGATCGGCGATGCGGCGAGTCACGTCGAGGTCGGCGCAGTCGTAGCGCGAGGCGTCGCGGTGATAGAAGCTGATCATCCCATGGACCTTGCCCGCGAGAAGCACCGGGACTCGGAGCCAGGAACGCATGCCGGTGGCAAGAAGAAAGCGGCTCCGCTTCGAGTCGGGGGGGATCTCGGTCGGGATGTCGCGAAACATCTCGAACTCCGCTTGGCGACCGAGCTCTTCCTCGGTGAGAGAAACAGGCACTTCGGGAACTGGGATGTCGCACTCGCCTGCAAACGCCACCACGCGAAAGGACGCGAGGCGATCGTCGAGCTCGGTGAGCGTCAACAGATGATGAGAGAGGACGGGTTGGATGGCGTCGGAGATCCCCTGGAAAATCTCGCGCACGTCGAGCGACTGCGGGACCGTCCCAAGAAGAACTTCGAGCCGATCGAGCCGCTCGCGACGACGTCGTTCCGCGTCCCAAATCGTCCAGTGCTGGACCGCGGGTCCGAGAAGCGCCGCGATCGGCCGTAGAGTCCTCTGGTCGTCGTCGGTGAAGGCGTTCGTTCGGAAGGCGCTCAACCAGACACCCCCGCTGAAAGCTTCGCCGGAGGGAAAAGGCTCCCACAACGCGGACCTCACTCCCGCCCTGAGAACCTCCGCATCCTTGGAGAACGATGGATCCAGCTCCACCTCGGCATCGTTGATTCGCGGGTTCGGGCCGGGTCGTGGACGAAGGCGGGAGGACCAGGATGTCAAGGGAAACGGGCCGCCGGACGCGGTCCCGTATCGACAGCACTCCACGGTGGCCGCCTGGTTCAGGGCGAACCGTCCTTCGATGATGCGGACCACCCCCATGTTGTCGAAAGAAATCACGCGGCCCACGGACGCTGCGACACGGTTGAACACCTCCTGCAGTTCCAGGGTTCCCGAGGCGGTCTCCGCGATCTCCGCGAGCACTCCCACGACGGTCTGCGGGTCCACGATACTCAATCTAGTGCGAGAGGTTGGCCGCGACAAGGCATGCTGACTCCTAGGGTCCTTCCCCGAGACCATGGTCGCGCACATATCCCTTCTACGATCTACGGATGCGCGGCGCCGAAAGTTCACCGTGACCTCGAATTCTTTGCAGGCACCCTCGCAATGCGGATAGGCAACTTTTCGGTTGCATGTGCCGCGGCCTCGAGTTAACATGCAACCAAGCGGTTGCACTCGAGGAACCGACCGAGGAGGCCCTATGAGCACGATCACGACCGATCGAATCGAGAAGAGGATCCAGCTTCGCCACCCTCGATCCAAGGTGTGGCGGGCCCTCACCGACGCACGGGAATTCAGCAAGTGGTTTGGCGCCGTTTTCACGGAGCCCTTCAAGCCAGGCGCACGACTGCGGGGAAAGGTCACCCACGAGGGCTACGAGCACATGACGATGGACGTCACCATCGAGCGCGTCGAGCCCGAGCACTTATTCTCGTGGCGCTGGCACCCTGGCGCCTGCGAACCGGGCGAGGACTTCTCCGGCGAGCCCACGACGCTGGTGGTCTTCGAGCTACAAGATGTTCCCGGCGGCACGTTGCTGACCGTGGTGGAAACGGGCTTCGACCAGATCCCGCTCGCGCGCCGTGCGAAGGCTTTTGGCGAGAACGATACGGGTTGGGCGAGTCAGATGAAGGCGATCGAGGAGTTTCTCGGCAGGTCTTCATAACGTGGCGGCGAGAAGCCGTGCCCTCAGGAGCTCGGCGCCCATCTTCGCGGCTCTCGGTGACGAAACACGCCTGCGGCTCGTGGCCCGCCTGTGCACGGGTGGGCCACAGTCCATCGCTCGTCTCACGGTCGGGTCGGAGATCACGCGTCAGGCCATCACCAAGCACCTGCTGGTGCTCGCCGACGCGGGGCTGGTCCGAGGCATGCGGCAAGGCCGGGAGAGCCGCTGGGAGCTCGCGCCCGAGCAGCTCGAGGTGGCGCGACGGTATCTGGATCTCATTTCGGAACAGTGGACTCGACGGCTCTACGCGCTCGAGCGGCACCTCGAAACCATGCCCGATACCAAGGCGTTGACGACAAAGCGAAGGAAGAATCCAGAATAGAAACCCCGGCGTGCCCAACGTATCCGCGCCAGTCTCCCTCCTCCGTCTCGCACCGGCGCGCTCCCGGATAATTGCCGCAGAGTGTGTCGATTCAGGCACTGACCGTTCGATTTACTAGTGGAGGTAACGTGGCCAAGAAGAAGCTTGAGAAGATCGGAGTTGAAAACGTCAATCACCCCGGGCGCGTGAGACATGTCGATGCCGAGACGTACGAAGCGATGAGACGGGCGTTCTTGAGGGTACTTCCGAAGACATCGCCGGGACTGACGGAGACGGAGATTCTAGAACGTCTGATCACTCATCTACCCCAGCACCTGTTCCCAGAAGGAGCCGGGGCGGGTTGGTGGGCGAAGACTGTTCAACTAGACCTGGAAGCCAAAGGCTTCGTGGCGCGAGAGAAGACCAAACCACTGCGTTGGCGCAAACCATGACCGCGGGCGTCTCGAGGGCAAATCCACGCGCCTGTTTGGCAGTAACAAATGACGTGGAGGAACTAATGGATACCAATACATGGAGCCCGGAGCGGTCGCACAAGGTTAGCTCACGGCATTACAACGTCTTAGAAGGATGAAAGGGGAAACCACATGTTCGGTAAGACGCTGTCGCAGTACCTCGACGTCCAGAAAATGATCCTCGGACTCATCGCGGCCGTTGGTCTCGCGCGACTGGGGCTGTCCCTCGCGGGCCTACCGAACGCCACCGCTGCATGGTTGTCCATGAACGTGGTGGGCTGGGCCGGGGCCCTATACTACGGCGTGGCGGTACACACGAGCGGCTTCGGGAGCTACAAGCAGATCCTGCCACTTGCGTTCTTCCAGATAGTGCTTCAGCAGGCGATTGCGGTTCTGGGGATCCTGCTGGCCATCGCCGGTCTCCCTAACGTCTACGCCGCCCCGGAGTATAGTTTCGGTGCCCAGAGCCAATGGGTCCACGCGCTATCTCACCTGACCATCGGCATCGTCATCCCTCCGTTCCTGTTGTGGGGTGTGGCCTCGCTCGTCATGCTGATCGCGAAGAAGGGGGGGCGACGACGGGCCGCGGCCTAGTGTGCCCGGTTCAATACTTGCGCCGGTGGACGTATTCACGATCAAGCGGAGCTCATCGATCTTCCTCATCAGGAATCAACCTCCGACGCTTGGGCTCGCCTCAGCCGAAGAAGCTCCCGCAGTCGGGGCTCACGCAAATAGAGGCCCAGCCAAATCAAAATGCCTAACGCGATCTGGACAAAAACGGGTTCGCCAATTCGCAGATGCGTGAGGATGGCACCGCCAACATAGCCGGTGAAAAAGGAGAGCTCCCAGAACGGACGTCCCGGGGATGAGGTAGACCACGACGCACAGGAGCTCCAGCAAGCCCAGGGGCTTCGCCAGTGACTCGGGAAGACCCAAGTGCGCCATCCCCCTCAGAAGTTCAGGATGGGTCGTGAATTTCATGGCGGCACTCAACGCAAAAAAGAGAGCCGCAAGCCAGGACACGATTCGCCCGACCCAAACGGGATTCACCGATACCACGCTGCTTTGAGGCCTTACTTGACTATTGTTGTGCATACGCTTCCTTCGGGAGTCGGCATGGTCCGAAGCCATGCCATCCCCTGCCATTGGAACGAACGGGGGGTGCTCAAATCGACAGCTGCGGAAGAAGCTGCGCTCACACTCCTCGACGCGGGCCCCCGCTCACTCCCTCCTTCGTTTCGGCGAAGGGTCCGTCGAGGATGGTCGGC
>JBOGJF010000415.1:0-2802 GCA_050747785.1 Vicinamibacteria bacterium | reverse complement strand
CAGATCCGCGGGCTCGGGCTCTCGCGCCTCGGTCAGGGGGACGGGCGTAACGTCGCCCCGCAGGAGCTTCTCGATCGTGCGCCTGGTCTCCTTCGTGAGATCGACGAACCGAAGGCCGTACCCGGGGGGAAGTCCGTCGCGCCTTCCCACCGTTCCCCGGTTCTCCCACACGACGACGGCGTCGGCCTCGACCCAGCGTTTTTCCTCACGGAGAACGATGGAGAGCCGCACCCGCGCCTGCGGGAGAAGGTACATCGGCGTCGCGACGTAGGCGCCGGTCAACGACAGGTTCAGGAGCCTGCCCTTTCCAGAAACGAGAAACGAACGGACGCCTACCGGGATGCCATCCTTGAAGTCGACGCGTCGCGGTGTTCCGCTCGCCATGGGACTTCGGTCATTGTGGCAAAGATCGGGGGAAAGGGAAAACGGCGTCAGAAAGTCTTCGTGTCCCCGGCCTAGCCCAAGTTCCGCAGTTGAGGAAGGGCGGTCTAGTGGATTCAATGGTTTAGACCGCCTAACCTTTGAAAGTTGGCACTACATTTTGGCAGGGAGGATGGGTAGTCGCAGGCGCTCGGGAAGGCGAAGGCCGAGGCGATCGAGCAGTTGGGACTGAGCCTTGTCGGGTCGGACGACACAGCGGATGCGAAGCTCGCGACGGGGATCATTGGCGGTTGGGAGAACGATGTCGGCGCTTTGAAGGTTCGCCAGCTCATCGAGGATGGTGCGAGGAGAGTTTCCGAGACCGGCCTGCCGTTGCCATTGCTCGAGGGTCTTCCAAAGGACGTAGGCCAGGAAGCAGACGAAGATGTGGGCCTGGACGCGGTGCTTCTTCTGATGCCAGACGGGGCGGATGGACAGCTCGGTCTTCTGGATCCGAAAGGCGGACTCGGCCTGGGTGAGCTGGATGTAGGTCTGCCAGAGGACCTCGGCGTTCCAGTCGTTCACGTTGGTGCGGAGCACGTAGCAGCCCTCGGTAAAGCGCGAGAGGTCCTCCCATTCGGGGCGGATGGACCAGTCCAGGCGTAGGCCTGCGGGTCGAGTCGGGTCCTCGACGAGGATGGCGAGGTAACGGCCAGCCGCCCGGGAGTTGCGCTGCAAAAGCCTGCCGATCTGTCGCTCGAGGGGCCCGCGGTCCAGGTTTCTGCGAGCCTTGTGGATACGTCGGGCGAGTCGGCCGAGGCCTTCCTCGATGCGCAGAGCGAAACGTTCGTGCATCGACTTCTCCTTCTGGCGCCGCTCCGCGGAACGGCACAAGACGAAGGTCTCGGTCCCGTCATGGGCGAGCTTGGCCTCGACACCCTCACGCACCGTCTGCCAGCCGCTCTCGTCGGCGATCTGCTGGCGCCAGCGCTTGACCTCCTGTCGCGAAGCCCCGAGCACGTACTTGCGGCCCGTCTTCTGCAGCCAGGCAATGTTCTTCCGGCTCATCATTCCGCGGTCCATCACCCAGACCCGGTCCGCAAGGCCGAAGCGCGCTTCCATGGCGCCCACAATCTCCTCGACGGTCGTCACGTCCACGCGGTTGCCGTCAAAGACCTCGTAGCTGAGGGGCACTCCCTCACGGGTCACCACCAGGGCGATACACACCTGCTTGCAGTCCGGTCGATGATCGCGGCTGTGGCCACGCTTGGCCTGGGGGTTGCCTTCGGCGAGACCTTCGAAAAAGGTGCTCGTCACGTCGTAGAGCAACAGGTCGTACTCGAGGGCGAACAGCTCACCCAGCCGCTTCTGAAGGTGCTCCTCGATGGCTCTCTTGTGAGGGAGCAGCCGGTCCAGTGCCCGGTAGAGCCGATCGTCGTTGACCTGCTCCGAGGGCAGCTCCAGCATGTCTTCAAGCGCGGTGGTGCGATAAAAATCCTCCGCGATGTGCAGCTCGCTCGACGGCTCGCACAGCCGAGCCATCACCAGCACCGCCGCCACCATCGGCCAGGGAACCTCCTCGCGGCCTACAGGCATCAGCTCCGCGCATAGCCGGTCCAGACCCAACGCCCGCCACAACGTCCAGCAAAGCCACACATCCCCAAAACGCCGGACCCGTTCCAGCCGTACTCGGTCCAGGCAGACTGAGATCGTTCGCTCCGGCCCAGGGCGCTGCTCGAACAGCTCGTACTGATCGGCCCGGCCCGTGATCCGACGCGCCAAAGCCTCCGCACGCAGACGTCCCTCCGCATCCAGCTCCCCGAGCTGCGCAACCGTCTCTTGCACCACTTTCCCGTTGCGCCGAATAGAGCGGACCACACGCCAGTACCGATGCGTCTTGCCATCCTTGCGAACCGTCGAGTGTCGTAGATACACGCGATTTCCAGATATGAAATCGCACACCCTCACACGTGAAAACAAGAGGGTAGGTTGGCACTACACGCCTCGTTCGAACACTCGCTCCAAATAGAGCAAGCACTTCCAGAAGACTGAGCTCAGAAAATAGTCGCTACAGCTCGCGAACTGCGGAACTTGGGCTAGCCCCGGGAAAGAATACAGTATAGCGCTCCGCTACCGCTGCGGCAACGCCATCCTTTGCCGCACCACCTCGTAGAGCACGATGCCGGCCGCGACCGAGACGTTCAGGGATTCCACTTTTCCCCGCTGAGGCAGGCTCACCAGCGCGTCGCAGTGGGAGGCGACCCGGGGCCTCAGTCCCCGCCCCTCCGAGCCGACGACGAGAGCCACGGGCGACTTGAAGTCGAACGAGAACCAGGGCTTCTGAGCTTCAGGGGAGAGCCCCACCACCCATAGCCCCCGCTCCTTCAGGAGTGCCAAGGCATCCGAGAGGTTCGTGACCCGAGCCATGGGGGCATGAAACAG
>JBOGJF010000414.1:0-1355 GCA_050747785.1 Vicinamibacteria bacterium | reverse complement strand
CGCGTTCGGCTCGTAGGGCTTGCCGAGGAACGACGTCCCGTTCTCGACCTCGAAGGCGGCGTTCGAGATCTTGTGCCAGACAACGGTCGCAAGGTTATTGAACCCGAGCTCGTAGCAGCGGTGGGCGATCGAGGCGTGGAGCGGGACGACTTGATGCTCACCGAAGGCGCGCCGAGATCGACAGACGTCGCCAACGATGATGACGAGCCGTCCGCCTTTGACGAGCGCTCTATGGCACTCGGCCCATACTCGGTCTAACTCCTTGAGGAAAATTTCATAGTTGTGGAGCCCGCCGAGTTGCGACCCGTGGTCCGGGTACCTTTTCAGATCGAAGTACGGAGGCGACGTGACAACCAAGTGGACGGATTCGTCCGCGATTCCGAGCTCCCCCATCGAGCGGGCATCTCCGACCAGGAGCGTGTGGGTCGTCGGGATCTTGCGGACTGCCTCAGCGATCGCCCGGATCGCCTTCCGGTCCTTGGCCAGCCGCGGGATCGCCTTCTGGGAGAGCGGCTTCAGGCGAAGGCGCGGGAGGTTCTTCCGAACGATCAGGTCAAGTGACTGGCTCGTCTGGGGCGTCATGCCCCGTGCCGATTGTTCAGCTCAGCGACGACCCGCTGGCAGAGCTCGACGGGCAGACGCTTGACGACCTCGAACGCAAGTTTGGGCGACAAATCGAGGATGGTCTCCAGGATGCTCTTCAGCTCTTTCCTGGCCTCCTCGGTGAGGGCGGACGTGGCGCTAGGCATGGTGTGCCCCACCTCGGTTTCAGGCATTCCTATGGCATAGCTCTGGGCTTCCTGTCAACAGGAAGATACAGCCGGTAGTGGCTCGGCCGGAATAACGGCCCAAAACCTGGGTTCCCCACGTTGGTCGACCAGCCGCAGCGTACTACCTCAGCCAGCGGTAATCCGTCTGATGGGCCCACCCGGACTCGAGCCCCGAAGAACGTGGGCCGCAAGCTGTATCCATTCGGAGGCTCTGCACGCCAACGGTTCTGTCATCTAGACTGGGCGCCGTGGCGAAGCGCGGTCACCCGAAACCGATCGGGATCGCCAGGGAACTTGAACGGTTCGTTCGGCACCACTGTGTCTGCGGCCATCTCCGGGGAGACGCGGAAGCCCTCACTCCACGCGGGTACCGTCTCTGGATCGCATGCTCGTGTGGGGCCAGGTTCGACCGGTGGGTGACGTTGGAGGCCTCGGCGGCGGACCTCCTCTGGTCGACGCTCATCGCGGACAAGAACTGATGCAATCGAGGTCCGGTGAAATTTAATTTACTGGCGAACCGCGCCAGCCCGGGCGCTCAAATTGATTTGTCTTTGAACCGGCCGGCACGCCGGTATTAGCCACTGG
>JBOGJF010000413.1:0-3288 GCA_050747785.1 Vicinamibacteria bacterium | reverse complement strand
ACGGTCCGTATCGGCGGGGCTCGGTCTGGGCGGAGCCGGACATCAAGCAGGCGGCCGGCCTCATGCGGTGGGTGTTCAACAACCGAGAGGCGGCCGCGATGGTTGGTGCCCGGGCCCGAGAGGATGTCACCGCGCACCTCAGCCCGGCTGCGGTGGGGAAGCTCATGAGGGATAGGCTTCAGATCATGGTGGGGTAGTACCGAAGAGGGGCGTCCCCCAACCAGCCCTTGGAGAGTCCTGAGTGCACGTGGTGCCATCGACCTCCCCGCCTAGCGAGAGGAGCGGCTGGCAGTTGGCCGCGCAGTTGGCCTGCGATTCCCCGACTTCGACGCGGCCACCGTCGGCCTCCGGACCTGGGAAACCGATACAACCACGAGCGCTTTTCCTTGGCGCTTCAGGGGCGGGACGCCAAGCCGAAAAACTGGCCGGCGCAGCTGCCAGCTCCCGCGGCGTAACGCCCGTGTCCGCAAGCACCAGAACGTACCGCAGGCCCGGGGTCAACCTTGACGAGACCGGACAAAAGGAGCCAAGGAGACCTTGACGGCCTGAATGCGTCCATCCTATCGTTGGCTCCCGATGCCCGCACGAGACAAATCCTCAAGGAGACCGGGAGGGATAGGTGGCTTCCGTTCGCGGCCCAGCCGTCACAATAGCTAGACTCTTCGCATTCATACGACGCACGACGCCCGGTGCCGTCCGCCGCCGGATACCGACCTCATTAAAACTGTGGGTTCGATCGTTCCTTATTCGGCCCAATGGCTTCACTTCCACGATAAGCCCCACCTCAGTGGCAAACGGCGAACCCGCAGACTCACGTGTTGCAGCGCCGGGCCGCGGCTTAAGAAGCCCTGAGAGCCTCGGTTTCCCACCCCTACGCATCGCTATGCCACGCAGCAGCACCGCAGCGATAGCGCCACAGCTCCCCGTCGCGTCGCTACAGCACGGCCGACAGGCGAGGAGTTCTCGACCGGAGGCCTGTCTCGTGACCGTCTGTACGCTGAGCTATCTTCCGTTTGCCAGAGTTCTGGTAACTTCGTTCGGCCAACATCACCCCGGCCTCCCCGCGATGGTCGTCATCACTGACTGGAATGGGACGAGCGAGGTGGACGTATGCGGGGCGACTCCTGTCCCAGCCGCCGGGCTTGGGATCACTCGCTTCCCCTGGTTGGCTCTTAAGTACTCTCCCTTCGAGCTTTGTTGTGCCATCAAGCCCTACGCAGTCCGGGAGGCTTTAGCCGTTACCGGAGCGGCAAAGATCGTCTACCTGGACTCGGACATTTGGCTTCTCGCGCCGCTACGTGAGCTTCTGGGAGCCCTGGATACCCACGACTTCGTCGTGACTCCTCACACACTCGCCCCGCTACCTCAGCCCGAACGTTTTTGGGAGAGACCTAGCCTCGGTGACCTTGCCTACGCGGGCGTGTTCAACGCCGGCCTCTTCGGCCTGCGCGTGAACGGCCGGAGCCAGGCATTCTTGCAGCAATGGGCCGAGATGGTAGTAAGTCCCGGAGCCTTTTACCCGGAGCTCGGCGGCCAGATGGAGCAGAACGCCTTCAACTGGCTTCCATGTTTCGCAGACGATGTCTTTGTGTTGCGAGACCCCGCCTACAACGCCGCCTATTGGAATCTGCACGACCGCTCGCTGCGCTGGCGTGGGCTCGACGATGACGGGGCGGACGCTTGGACGGTGGATGGACGTCCACTGGTGGCCTTCCACTTCAGTGGTTTCCTTCCCGATGTGCCGTGGACTCTCTCGAGGCACGACCGTCGTCACTCGTTGCTCGTCTTGCCCTCTGTGGCTCAGCTATGCGAACGCTACGCCGGCGAGGTCGAACGCTGGGGCTGGAGCCGCCACGAGAATGCAGTGTACGGCTTCGGGGTCTTCCCCTCCGGCATCCGGATCGACGACCGGATGCGGCTCTTTTTCAAGGAGCATGAGATCTCGATCGCTTGTGCTCTGGATCCATGGACCCATGACGGAGAGGAATATTACGCGCGAACCATGCTCGCCCCAATCGCTCACACGGGAAGCTGGATTCCTGCTCTGTTCGTGCCCATCTACCGGTCTCGACCAGATCTTCAGAGGGTCTTCCCAGAGGCCGATTTGCATCCGGAAAGTATGTTCCGCTGGATTGCAGAGTACGGAATCAAAGAATATGGTTACGAGAAGCTGTTCGGTCTGTGGCGGCGAGTCCTTCCCACCCGTCACGGGTTGGTCAAGCTTGATGAGGTCCTGAATGCATCCCGTGAGCTCACCGATGGCTTGGACGCGCCGATAGGGACTCAGCGCGCCGCGTTTCTCGCACGCCTCGATGAGGCAGGAATGGAGAGGGTGGCCGACGAGGTCAGGTGCGGAGAATACGAATGGTACTACCATTCGGCGATCGCGGTGGTTCGCCGTATCTGGGAACAACGCCAAGACCTGCGAGAAGCATTCCCTGATCCCCTCGATACAGACGCGGAACACTTTGCGGCCTGGCTCGGTACGTCCGGCATCCCCGAGCACTTCCTGCCCCTCGAGGCCGCCACCGTGTTCCGTGATCGGGCCCAAGGGCGTGCGCTCGCCCGCATCTTCTCTTACTTCAGCCGCAACTTCTCGTTTATGGAGAACTGGCCTCTCGCTCTCGTCGGCGAAGCGACGGCCGATCTGGCCCGCGTGTTGCTGCTCACGAGCCGCCATGACCTCGAGTTCGACCCCGAGGATGTGATGATGCTGCTCTGGACGGTGGCGCTGAAGCCGTGGGCGGGTCTTGCCTTGACTCTGGAGCTTCCGGTTAACCTCCTGCGTCAGCCGCCAGCGATCCTTCCGGAAGGTCAGGACGCGCTTCTTCGCCCTCTTCTCGCTCGCGACCCGCGATTCCGGAGAGCACTTGAGCGCTATCGGGAGCGTTACTCCAGCCGGATCCATCGTGAGGAAGAGGCGTGTGCGCGCCGAATCGGGACTGACGCTGTCGCGAGGCCCGTGCCGATCGGCGAGCACCTGGCAAGTCGCGCACAGGGACGGGCCCCGGTTGTGCGGACGCACCGCCACGGATACGCACGGCCGGTCGGGAGGCCCGGAGTCAACCTGTTCGGATACCAGCGGAGCCCCATCGGGCTCGGAAGCATGACCCGTGGCGTCCAGGCGGCCCTCGAGAAAGCCGGGTTCCGGGTAGCCGCCAATCCCGTCGGCAACGTCGCGATGGACCGTGACCTATCCACTACCGATTTCCTGCGCCGCTGGGATGCCGACCTCGACACCAATTTGTTCGTGAGCTACCCACACCTGGGAGAGATGCTGCTCCACGC
>JBOGJF010000412.1:0-8636 GCA_050747785.1 Vicinamibacteria bacterium | reverse complement strand
CCTCCGTGCGCCGGTCAAACCGGCGAGGTGTAGTGAATGAAAAAGTCATACGGTGAAAGGCTAGCGACCGACACCGACCCCGAGTCATGCGTAGTCGTCCGCAAGGACGAAGGCGAAGCGTTGACAGGGGCACGTGCGGGCCGGGTATTGAGCCGTGAAATCCATGCACCGCCGCGAGAGCGGCGGTTACTTCGGGGTGCCGACGCTGTGGAGGTTAGCGGAAGGCAACACCGTGCGTCTCGCAATCGCGAGAGACGCTTGGACCCCGCGCGGTCAGAGACCCCGAGCACGTACGGAAACACCTTGCACGGGAACCGGGAGGTCCCGCGTTCGCCTGCCGCCGAGGGAGCGGCAGGCCGCATCGGGAAGTCTAAGGACGCACGCCGATGACGAACGGACGCGGGAAGTCGGACAGACCCATAGTACCGAGGAAACCGCCGAACAAAGCCATGGCTACGGAGGCGGTGGAGGGAAGGGGACTGGCCAAGGGGAACTCGCCCGAGCGCAACGCACTCCGGACTCAGAGCCGGCCGGGTGCGCCGAGCGCGCTCGAGCGGGTACGTCAAGCAGCAAGACGGGATAGAAAGCAGCGGTTCACCGCGCTCCTGCACCACGTTTACGCCGTCGAACGACTGCGAGCCGCCTACTACGCTGTGAAGCGAGATGCGGCGGCAGGCGTCGATGGGGAGACATGGCAGCACTACGGAGAGACACTGGAGGAAAACCTCCGAGACCTCTCCGAGCGGCTGAAGCGGGGAGCGTACCGGGCGAAACCGGTTCGTCGGGCGTACATCCCGAAGGCGGATGGGCGGCAGAGGCCGCTCGGTGTGCCTACGCTGGAAGATAAACTCGTTCAGCGCGCCGTCGTCGAGGTGCTCAACGCTATCTACGAAGTGGATTTTCTCGGATTCTCCTATGGATTCCGGCCGGGGCGTAGTCCCCATCACGCGCTGGACGCGCTGTCGGTAGCCGTTTGGAGAAAGCAGGTGAACTGGGTGCTCGATGCCGACATCCGGAGCTTTTTCGATACCCTCGAGCACGGATGGTTGGTGAAGTTCCTCGAGCACCGCGTCGGGGACCGGCGCGTCATACGGCTCATCCAGAAATGGCTGAGAGCGGGCGTGCTGGAGGAAGGCCAGCGAACGCACAGTGAGGTAGGTACCGTGCAAGGCGGGAGTATCAGCCCGCTGCTCGCTAACGTGTACCTTCACTACGTGTTCGACCTCTGGGTTCAACGATGGAGAACAAAGCACGCGCAGGGCGACGTGATCGTCGTGCGTTTTGCGGACGACTTCGTTGTTGGATTCGAGCATCGAGAAGAAGCCGAACGGTTCCTGAGCGAACTGCGGGAACGATTTTCCCGTTTCGGTCTGGAGCTGCATCCGGAAAAGACGCGACTCATCGAGTTCGGCCGCTACGCGGAAAAGAACCGGCGAGGACGCGGCGACGGCAAGCCCGAGAGCTTTAACTTTCTGGGATTCACGCATAGCTGCGGGAAAACCCGAAGGGGCAAGTTCACGGTGCTTCGGCAAACGATGCGCAGGAGGTGGCAGGCGAAACTCAAGGCCGTCAAAGCCGAACTTCGCCGGCGTATGCACCTTCCTGTCCCGACGCAGGGCGCGTACCTTCGCTCGGTCCTTCTCGGGCATGTCCGCTATTACGGTGTGCCGATGAATGGACCGTCCCTGGTCGCGTTTCGTAATGCGGTGGCTTGGCTCTGGTGGCGCACTTTGCGTCGCCGCAGCCAGGGACGTCATCTGTCGTGGGCTCGAATGAGTCGATACCTCGACCGGTGGTTTCCACCCGTGCGAATCTGCCACCCTTACCCGTACGTGCGCTTCGCCGTTACGACCTAAGGCAAGAGCCGGATGCGGTAATGCCGCTCGTCCGGATCCGTGGAGGGGGTTATGGGCAACCATGATTCCTACTCCGACTCACATCGCTCCGAGCTCTAGTCTTCCGGCTGGAATCCCATGAAACCATCGGCAAGGGGTCTCACCAGAAGGAGCTCGACGCTGAAACACATGTCGTCGTTGACGTAGACGACCGCCCAACCGGGGAAGGAGATCGGGTCCGAGTTACTCGTATAGCCGGCCTCGATAATACGACCGTAGAGTGCGTCGAAATGCTTTCGGTCGCGGAATCCGAAAGCAATGTTCAAGGGTCCTTGGTCGCAGATGCGGTACCCGGCGGGCCAAGGCTCGCCCACCGGATTCGTATAACGCCGCAACTCCACGAGGAAATCATCGGCCCAAAGGAGGAGCTTCTCGCTTTGCGCGCCCTCGAGGCCCCACAGCGCTTCATGCTCTGGACCGTGGAGGAGGTCCTGATTGGATTCCACCTCGAGACGGAGCGTATCGACGAAAAACCGGCGAGAACGGTCGAGGTCCGGAACGGATAGCGTGATGCTTCGGGTTGCCACGGAAACTTTGGGACGTGGTCGAGGCTCGGCGCCGGTCTGACGCGGGTCATCCTCCATCAGCTCGACCAGAACGTTCTCTGGATCGAGAACACAGACCCGGCGCTTGCCGGGCGCTCCGACGGGGTCCGAGAGCGGTCGAACGCCCGAGTCGCCTAGGCGGCGCATCGTCCCGTCGAAGTCGTTCACATGCAACCCCAACACGGTGTACCCGATATCGTTCGGACGCCGGTTGTAAGGTCGTGGTTTGGGGCTTTCGTATTCGAACATTTCGAGCTGTCTAAAATTCTGCTGATCGACGAGCCACTTCGTGTCGGACACGACATCGGGAATTCCCTGGATGGTGGACGCGATGAAACCCCGGAACAGCCAGGTCCCTCCGCTTGGCAGAAACCCGAGCATGTCTTGGTACCAGCGGTGCGTTCTGTCCAGATCCGTGACGCTAAAGGCTACCTGGCAGAGGGGGGCTGGATTTACCGGCCCGGCGGGGACTGGCTTCGTGACCGGGTCACCCGGCACGCATGGACTTTTCATGCAGCCGCCCGCCTCGATGGCCGCGCCCGCCGTACGAACTGGCGACGTGTGAGTTCGCTCCCCAATGGTCTGTCTCTTTCTTTGAGTCTTGTTCGTGTCGCCCTTGGTTGCTCGCTCTTGGGCAACTACCGCCTGGTTCCGCAGACCGTCCGTACAGCAGTCTCAACGCGAATCTCCGCCATTTCACGGCTCGTCCTTCTTGGGTTGGAGGGCTCCCGTGACGATCTCGGTTATCTTGGTCTCGAAGTCATTCTTCTTTCGGGCAAATACGTCGAGGATCAACTTTTGGAACGCGCCGGCTTGTTCGGTTTCCTCGACGTAGACGGCAATGTTGAATGGGATTACGAACTGACTACCCTCGATCGCACTAGCGGGAATCCCGGTGGTCACCGAATGGTGTTCCAATAGGCTTTTGCCCTGGGAATCTTTGCTAATCTCGGCACCGATGGGCACCTGCTCGAACTGAAAAGGCAAGACGGCGAATGCCGCGTCCTTGTCGGGATCCTCCGTGGGATCCAAAGCCGCCCTGCTGAAGAGAAAAAGGAGATTGGTCGTCTTGGCCCCGGCGCCGCTTCGCGCAGCGGCTGTTCGGGCCAGTTGCAGGACCTGAGGCGTTACTCTCATGATGGCGGCCGACTCCTCGTCGCCACTTGGCTCGAGGCTTGCCCTGGCTTCGAAGTAGAAATCTGGAAAGTCCGCAAGACCTAAGTCAGTCAGGTGCTTCCCTGTCACAGATCCGCGCTGGTCCTGGTCACCGATCTCTTCGTGCCGTTGGCCAAAAGTCCCGCGGACGACGACGATGCACCCAAAACCAAGTTCCCCGTCAGAGTCGTAGAATCGACCCGAAGTGTGTGCCGAGTGAGCTCCGGCCAAGGCCGCCTCCCTAGCGTTCAGGAAGTTCTGGACGGCACTTAGTGCCCCGTCGATCAGAAGGGGAGTCAACGCGACGCCAATGGCTCCGAGATACCGTTCTCTCGGTGTCGGGAAAACGAGGCAGTCCTGCATGAGATCGACACGAGTCTCGTGCCGCTCGCGAACTATCCTGACTTGAGGTTCGATCGCGGCGCTACTCGCTGATGTATGGGCGCACCCAACTAGCAGCAGCAAGATCCCCAAACTAGGCGCCGATCGTCTCATCGTTCTCTCCTTACACACGCTCCTCACTTTCGAGCAAACTCTGTGCCAGGGCTCAAGAACATGCAGGCAGAGAATCCCATCGAAATGAACGACTTCCGGCGGTTACCGCGTGATCGGGTGTAGCGTCGCTCGCTACATTCTGTTTTGGCAGCTTCAGGTCGCGGGTCCGCGGCCGTCATCGCGAGTGAGCCGCTAAGCGCGGGAATGACGACGCCATCACCTGTAACCACGACGGCTACACCCGCGTTGCGCCAACCGCAGTCCTAATATCGCGCCCCCAGAAGATCGAGGGTCGAGAGTGACCTTCCGTTCGGCACCTTTCTTGCACGGATGACGTTTGCGTCTGCGGCGGCGTGGTTAGAAAACGTGTCCACGCCGAGCGGGCTCATTCTTGAGCAGCGGGCTCAAGCGAGCCGCATGCTGATGGAGAAGGAGAAGAAGATGGACGGATCAGCCGGTACATTCCATCCTGCTAGAACGGACGCTCCCCCACAACGTCTCCGTAACACGACGAGGCCACGGGGATGGCTCTATCTGAAATTCAACAACATTTGGAGACGGATCATTTTTTTCACTGGAGACATAAGAAAGTTGAAAGGGTTCCCCTGGATCACCTGGTCCCAACACGAGCACCTGATCGGCTATGAGGAGCTTTTGTCGGCATTGCCGCTCATCAAATACGGGGACATAGGATTGCATCGTGACAGGGGCTACCTTTCTAATCTCGCGATACCGGGCTTCATGAAACATGCTTGGGTTCACGTGCAGGACGGTATCGAGCGCCCGGAGATCATCGAAGCCCTCAGCGAAGGAGTCGTGAAACGAAGTCCGGTCTATCCAATGCACTCCGACTACACGATTGTCCTAACCCCGAGGGAGACCATTCATGTCACGGACGAGCAGCGGAAGGGCGCGTGCTTAAAGGCGAAGCAAATCGAGGGAAACCCGTACGACCACAACTTTCGATTCAATATCGAGGAGGAGCTTCACTACTATCAAGGGATGGAGTCAGATGAAGCCCGACGACATCTTCGCATGGGTCAGAATCACCTCCAGTCTTTCGACCACGCTTTCAGCTGCACGGAAGTCGTTGGCTATTCGTGGTGGCACCGCCGAGAAGAACTAGGAATCTTTCGCACGGGTAGGATGGGGAAGTCGGTTATCTTGGCGGATACGTTCCTGAACCGTGGCTGGCGCATCAAGTGGGCGAGTGACAGTGTGTCGGTAGAAGCCGCGAGTAGGATGGGGCTTCACGAAGAGGGCCTGTCGTTGATTGACGAATACCGCCGCTCCAACCCGATTCGACCCGGGACACCTGCCACGTCAGTCACGAACCGCAGAATCTGAGGCTTGAAAATCAGGGGCAGAGCGAGCCGATCCTCGACGCTAGATGGTTAGCTATTGCCGAACCTCTTCCTGATCCCCGCCCAGATTCCGTTGAGCATCCCTTCCCGTGAAGGATCGCCGAAAGTCTCTCGGACGGTCTCCCAGATTCCCGAAACCACGCCTTCCGGGGACGGGCTGTAGTGAGGCAGCGCCAAGCGGGTAATCGCGGCGTCGATCAACGTCGGTTTTCCTGAAGCAAGCGCCCTCTGGAACGCTTCTTCGAACTCTTCGAGGGTCTCCGCCCGGTAGCCCTCAGCGCCGCAGGCCTTCGCGTAAGCCACGTAGTCGGGATTCTGGAAATCGGCGAGGCCAGTTTGCTGGTAGGCGCCCAGCTGGTAGAGCTTGATGAGCTTGAACTCTCCGTCGTCGAAAATGACCCAGATGACGGGGATGTCGTATTCCACGGCGGTAAGGAGCTCGAAGCCCGACATGAGATAGCACCCATCGCCGCAACCGACGACCACGGTTCGGTCCGGTTCCGCACACTTCACTCCCAGCGCACCATTGGTATGGCCTGCCATCGGCCCGTAGGTGCCTGGCTTGCGAAAATTCTGTCCCTCGGAGAGCTCCAGGTAGTAGCCGAGCCACGCGGCGTGTGCCCCAGCATCGGCAAGCACCACGGCGTTTTCAGGGAGTAGTCTCGAGATCGACTGCGCGAGCTGGCCCGGATGCAGCTGCCGCGTGAGACGGAAGAATTTCTCGGTGTCGTAGTTCTTAGTATCGTATTGGCGGGTCGGAATCGGTTCGACGTGGGACATCGTTTCGGAAAGCGCGGAGATCGCCAGTTTCGCGTCGGACACGATGGAGTATTGCGATGGGTAAGCCTTGTCGATTTCGCCGGGATCGATGTTGATGTGGATGAGCTGTTTGCCCTCGAACAAATCGGGGCGGAAGTCGAACGTCGCATGTTGGGCGAAGGAATTGCCGATCGCAAGCACGACATCCGCCTCCAGAAAGACCTTCCATGCGCTCGAATGACCGCTGTCGGTGAACACGCCGATGGCCAGCGAGTGTTTCTCGGGGACGATCCCTTTCCCGTCCAGTGTCGTGACCAGCGGGATTTGAAATCGTTCCAGAAACGCTCGCAGCACGTCGCCCGCACCGCTCCGAACGGCTCCAAATCCTGCGAGCGCGAGGATGCGCTTGTCTTCCCGTAGTGCGCGGGCCAGGAAGTCCGCGACGCGCCGAACCGATGTCGAGTCCGGCGTCACGGGCTTCGCCTCGAGCCGGATGGCGCGGTGCTTGGTCACCGCTACACCCGGATCGGTGAGGTCTTCGGCCACTTCGATGTGGACCGGGCCGGGTCGCCCGCCGAAGGCGACGTTGACCGCCTCCTCCAACATGTCACACGTGTCGTCAATATCTTTTAGCAAGAACGTCCGCTTGGTGTTGGCAGCGAATATCGCTTGCGAGTTGGGTGTCCGGCCCACGCCAGACGTCTCGTTCAGAGAGCCTTTCCCGGTCCACTCCATCGACGAGTACCCCGAGATTCCCAGGACGGGATACGAGTCCGTGAGCGCCAGGGACAAGCCCGAGATCAGATTGAATGCGCCGGGCCCGGCGGTGGCGAAGCAGACTCCCAGGCGATTGGTAAACATGGCGTAGCCGCAAGCCATGAACGCGGCCGCCTGCTCGTTTCGGGTAATCACCGGCCGGATTTTCTCGGAGGCCTTCAGCGCCAACATCAGACCCGCCGCGTTCTCGCCCGCCCCGCCAAAGGCGGCCGCCACACCCACGTCTTCTAGCCCTTTGACAATCGATTCATAGACGCGCATCGTTCTCCTCCTGCTGGCTGCCTCGAAGCAAGTGTACTTTGGGACTTGGTGGTTTCCTCTAGGGACGGAGGCGGTAGGTGAATTTGATGCGTTCGCCCGGCGCGCCACTGAGCCGAAAGACGACGGAGTGTGCGTCACGTGACAAAACCTGTCCGAGCTCGACCTTGATGCTTCCCGGAATGAAGTGCTGATCGCCGGAAAAATCGAACTGCCAGAGGCCCTCCCCCTCCAAACCGGACTCCGAGTAGGCCTCGACGGTATTTTCCTCGCGGCCGCGTGCCGAGTGACGGAAGGGCGCCGAGCTTCCGGTAGCGTCAGCCTGAGCGCTGTTGATCACGACTCTCCCTCGCGCCACCGCATCCGGGTCGCCGCCCTTCAAGGAACTCATGAAGGAAGTCGCGCCCACGGTCGCCGTGCGATGACCCGAGCTAAGCGTCAGGGTCGCTTCGTTGTTAAGGGGATCTGGATCAAACTCGATGGCCGTTACTCGAGCTGTGTTCACTATGGAGCCGGAAGCCGGCGTCGTCCTGAAAGTCACCGCGAAACCTTGCCTTGCGGTAAGCAAGGAGAGTTTGCAGGTCAACGTGCTGCCGTCCGATGTGCAACTCACTCGCTGGTCATCAACCGCGATGGATTCCGGCTGAATCTTCACGCTGCTTGGGATCGTATCCGTCAGAACGACACCCGTGGCATCGTTGGGTCCTTCGTTGGTTGCTGCCAAGCCGAAGAGAATAAAGTCCCGGAAGTTGAAACCTCGCTTTGCGAGCCTGAGATCAGCCTCGTTTGCCCGCACGGTCACCGTTCTGGCGGTGGTGTTGCTCTGCGCTCCATCACTGACGGTCAACGACACAGTGAAGGTCCCCCCTGTCCTATAGGCGGGATTTATCGAGATTCCTTCGCGCCTCCTGCCGTCCCCGAGGTCCCATTCGTAGCTCGTGATGCTCCCCGCGGGCTCCGAACAACTTCCGTCCAAACGAATGTTTTCTCCTTGCCCAATGACGGGGGGATCGGGTGACGTGGTAAAGCAAGCTATCAAGGGCTCCGGGGCTGCTTCATCTCTTGCGCCGAGGACAGCGAGCCCACCCGCGGCGGCGGCACCGGCAACGCCGGCGACGATGAGCACGGCCTTGCCGCCACCGCCCCCGCCGGACTCCGCGGCCTCTGATGACTCGGTGGGCGGCTCACGGTCCGTAGGCGCACTTTCCTCCACGGTGTCCCCAGAATCGATGACCGTGCCGTCCTGTGTAATGTACCCGTCTATTCCGTCTTGGCTGAATCCCGGCGGAAGATTTGGGCCGGAACCGGTGGAGCCCACTCGAATGCCCGGCTCGGTCCCCTGGAACGATGACGGCAGTGGCCGGGCAGTGACCTGCGAGTGGTACTGC
>JBOGJF010000411.1:0-4139 GCA_050747785.1 Vicinamibacteria bacterium | reverse complement strand
TCCCCAGACCATCGGAGCGGGACCGATCGCGTAGCCGAAGCCGTTGCCGGAGTCGATGCCGACGTCGTCGTCAATGTTCAGGGCGACGAGCCTTTCATGGAAGCGCGGACGATCGATCAGGCGATTGGCGCGTGTGAAGCGCACCGGGGGGCGATCGCGACGCTCGCCAGCCCGATTTCGACCGCCGAAGACCTCTGGGACCCCAATGTGGTCAAGGTGGTGCTCGACCGCCGTAGCTTTGCGCTCTACTTTTCCCGGTGGCCCATTCCCTTCGTGGCAGGCCCGCAGATGAGCGCCGGCGAAATGCGCCGCCTCTACGAACGAGCGGCCCCGCCCGTGGCTGGCTCGTGCCTCAAGCACTTGGGACTGTATGTTTACCCAAAGTCCCTACTGCTCGAGCTGACCCGAATCGAGCCCACCCCCCTCGAGTGCCAAGAGCGTTTGGAACAGCTCCGCGCACTGGAATGCGGGCTGCCGATCTACGTCGAGCTCACCGAGGTGGCCGGAATGGCGGTAGATACTCCCGCCGATTTGGAACGCGCGCGTCAGCTGCTCGCGAAAGCAGGGAGCGCGACCACGAGGACCGTATGAACGACAACGACACATGAGGAAGGAGGAAACGAATGCAAGCCCCCACGAGCCACGCTAAGTTCATTTTCGTCACCGGGGGTGTCGTTTCATCGCTGGGCAAGGGATTGGCCTCCGCCTCCATCGGCCTGCTGATGGAATCGCACGGATATCGTGTTTCTTTTCTGAAGTTCGATCCATACATCAACGTCGATCCGGGAACCATGAGCCCCTACCAGCACGGCGAGGTCTTCGTCACCGACGACGGCGCGGAAACAGACCTGGACCTCGGGCACTATGAACGGTTCACCCGCGTGAGGCTGAGCCGTGCTTCCAACGCGACGACGGGGCAGATCTACGACACCGTCATCACCAAGGAGCGGCGCGGGGACTACCTGGGAGGGACGGTTCAGGTCATCCCTCATATTACGAACGAGATCAAGAGCCGACTCGAGCCGGTGGCCAAGGACGCCGATATCGTGATCGTGGAGATCGGAGGCACGGTGGGGGACATCGAAGGACTCCCCTTCCTGGAGGCCGTCCGCCAATTTCGCCAGGACGTCGGTCGCAAGGGCGCCATCTTCATCCACCTCACTCTCGTCCCCTTCATCGGCGCGGCCGGTGAGCAGAAGACCAAACCGACGCAGCACAGTGTGCGGGAGCTCCGCGCCATCGGTATTCAGCCCGACATACTCCTCTGCCGTACCGATCGCCCGCTGCCTCGCGATCTGAAATCGAAGATCGCGCTCTTCTGCAATCTCGACGAGGAGGCGGTAAAGACCGCCAAGGACGTGGACACGATCTATGAAGTTCCCCTCTCTCTCTCGGACGAGGGTTTGGACACCATCATCTTGAAGCTCCTCGACCTGCCCGCGGGCAGGAAAGACCTCCAGAAGTGGGAGGATCTCGTCCAGCGGATCCGAAACCCCAAGGGAGAGATCACCATCGGCATCGTCGGGAAGTACGTGCGCCTCGAAGACGCGTACAAGAGCCTGTCCGAAGCGCTCGCCCACGGAGGCTTTGCCCACGATCTCAAGGTCAATCTGGAGTGGATCGAGGCCGAAGATCTGCAGGCCGGCAACCTCTCTCCACTGGAGCACGTCGATGGCATCCTTGTTCCCGGCGGTTTTGGCCAGCGTGGCACCGAGGGCATGGTCGCGGCAGCTGGGTACGCGCGGACGCACGGTATCCCTTACTTCGGCATTTGCTACGGGTTTCAGTGGGCGGTCGTGGAGTACGCCAGAAACGTCTGTGGATTGAAGGGCGCCAACTCCACCGAATGCGACCCCGACGCCGCCGAACGCGTCATCATCAAGCTCGAAGAGTTGGAAGGCGTCGAGGAGCTGGGCGGGACCATGAGGCTCGGCGGTTATCCTTGTGTGCTAGAGCCCGACTCGCTCGCGCACCGAGCCTACGGGACGCTCGACGTCGTCGAGCGGCACCGCCACCGGTTCGAGTTCAACCGGCAGTACGAGCAGGTGCTTTCACGCGCCGGCATGCGCATCACCGGGAGGTCACCAGACGCGAAGTTCGTCGAGATCGTGGAAATCCCCACGCATCCATGGTTTCTGGCGGTGCAGTTCCATCCGGAGTTTAAGTCCCAGCCGCTGACACCTCACCCGCTGTTCCGGGAGTTCGTGGGAGCGGCGCGGAAGCACCAACTAACCCGCCAAGGCCGGACGCGCCGGGTGGCGGCGGCCGGCGAGGAAATGCCCCAACCCCGCTAACTCGGGTAAGATGTCGGGAACCGATGTCCGCCCACCCGACGACCCGACCAGTCCACGTAGGCGCCGCAACCCTTGGGGGCGGCCATCCGTACGTCCTCATCGCTGGGCCCTGCGTCATCGAAGACGCCCGGCATACGCTATTCATGGCGGAACAGTTGAAGGCGATCGCGGAAGATGTCGGTGTGCCTCTAGTTTTCAAGGCGTCGTTCGACAAAGCCAACCGAACCTCCGTCGACTCGTTCCGCGGCCCCGGACTCGCGGAGGGACTCCGCGTGCTGGCGGAGGTCCGACAACGATTCAACCTCCCCGTCACCACCGATGTCCACGAAACGCATCAGGTGGATGCAGTCGCTGCGGTCATCGACCTCATTCAAATTCCCGCTTTTCTCTGTCGCCAGACCGATCTGATCCTCGCTTCCGCCAAGACCGGCAAGGCGGTCAATATCAAGAAAGGGCAGTTCCTGGCTCCCTGGGACATGATGCACACGGTGGAAAAAGCCATGTCCACCGGGAATCGGAGCGTCCTGATTACCGAGCGCGGCACGAGCTTCGGATATAACAATCTGGTCGTGGACATCCGGAGCTTCTCCATCATGCGGGAGTCCGGCTGCCCGGTGGTATTCGACGTGACCCACAGCCTGCAGCTTCCGGGGGGAGCGGGCAAGTCATCGGGAGGTGAGTCTCGTTTCATCTCCGAGCTCGCCTCGGCAGGCGTCGCCGCCGGCGTGGACGGCCTCTTCATGGAGGTACACGACCGCCCGGAGCACGCTCGTTCCGATGGTCCGAACAGTTGTCCGCTGGATCGCCTGAGACCGGTCCTGCTGCGCCTGAAGGCCATCGAACAAGCCGTACGGGAGGCCCAGGCGTGAGCCTCGACCTGGCGCGCCGCGTGCTCGCCATAGAGGCTCGTGCCATCGAGAACCTCATCGAGCGCCTCGACGAAAAATTCTCACGTGCCGTCGAACTGGTGTCGCACTGCTCCGGTCGCGTGGTCGTGACCGGCATGGGAAAATCCGGAATCATTTGCAGAAAGATCGCCGCCACCTTGAACAGCACGGGGACCCCGTCTGTCTTCCTACACTCGGCCGAAGCGCTTCACGGCGATCTGGGAATGGTCGTGAAGGACGACGTGGTGATCGCGGTCTCCAACAGCGGGGAGACCGAAGAGTTGGTGCAGCTTCTCGAGACACTGAAGCGCCTCAGCGTACCGCTGGTCTCGCTACTTGGGCGCCCGCGCTCGACGCTCGGAGACGCATCCGACGTCGTGCTGGATGTCTCGGTGGACGAAGAAGCCTGCCCGATGGGTCTCGCCCCTACCGCGAGCACGACGGCGCTTCTCGCCCTGGGAGACGCGCTGGCTATGGCGGTCCTCGAGAAGAAAGGCTTCACCACCGAGGACTTCGCCGTTCTTCATCCCCGCGGCCAGCTCGGCTTCAAGTTACAGCGCGTCGAGAACCTGATGCACAAGGGAGACGAGCTTCCCGCAGTCAGAATGAATGCGCTGATGCGCGACGTGATCTACGAGATGTCCCGCAAGGGCCTCGGCGTGACCAGTGTCCTGAACGAGAGCGGCCGACTGGTAGGCGTCATTTCCGACGGTGACTTACGGCGTCAATTGGAAAAAGACGAGAAGATCCTGGCCAAGACGGCCGGCGATTGCATGACCAAGAACCCGGTGACCATCGAGCGGCACGAGCTGGCGACCCGAGCGCTGGCCCTCATGGAGGAGCGCAAGATCACGTCGCTTCTCGTGCCGGACGAGAACGGTGGCGTGGCCGGGATCATCCACCTTCATGATCTGTGGCAACTTGGCAAGTACTTCTAGCCCGCCAGACTGGACGGTAG
>JBOGJF010000410.1:0-10710 GCA_050747785.1 Vicinamibacteria bacterium | reverse complement strand
CTTGGGGGGAATTGAAGGAAAAGAGCTGGGGCGAGAGCTCGGGAAAGCTGAGCCCACACTCGTGACAGGCTCGATGCTCGGAGAACAGCCGGTCGTGAGCGGTCGGGGAAGCCTTATCACTCACGATCGAGACGATCAGCACGCCCCCTCCATAACGAAGCGCGGTCTCCACCGAGTCGTTGAGACGGTCAGCGAGATCGGGCTTCGCCGGCTTTGCCACCAGGCGGTCGACGACGAGCTCGAGCGTATGTTTTTTCTTTTTGTCGAGAACGATGTCCTCGTCGAGAGACCTGGTGATACCGTCCACCCGGATGCGGGTGAAGCCGCTCCGACGAGCTTGCTCCAGGAAGTCTCGGTGCTCGCCCTTACGCTCGGTAATCAGCGGCGCGAGGATCTCGAACCGCGTGCCGGGCTCGAGAGCGGCGATCTCCTCCGCGATCTGCTGCGAGGACTGTTGGGAGACGGGCTTGCCGCACCGATGACAATGGAGCTTGCCTATTCGAGCATAGAGCACGCGCAGGTAGTCGTAGATCTCGGTGATCGTGCCCACGGTGGAGCGGGGGTTGTGACCGGCTGACTTCTGATCGACGGAGATCGTCGGAGACAGACCACGGATGGTGTCGTAGAGAGGTTTGTCCATCTGGCCCAGGAACTGGCGGGCATAGCTCGAGAGCGACTCGACGTAACGCCGCTGACCCTCCGCGTAAAGCGTGTCGAAGGCGAGCGAGGACTTACCCGATCCGGAAACGCCGGTGAAGACGACGAGCTTCTTCTTGGGGATCTCGACGGTAACATTCTTGAGGTTGTGTTGGCGGGCGCCCTTGACGACGAGCCTATCGGGCTCCATGGGCTCTTTTTGAGTTACTCCCAGGCCGGCTCGACCGCAAAGAAGAAGCTTTCCCTTCCGCGTTCCACAAAGAGGACGACCTCTCCCGGTCGCTCTTCGCGGAGAGTCTCCACGGCCTCGCGAAACGAGGCAAGATCCGCGATCGACCGATCGCCCATTTTCACCAGGAGATCGCCTGGCCGCACGCGATTCGGATTCGAGCGCACCGCCACCGGAGGCTCCTTGACCACGACGCCTCGCGTTTCCGGAGCCAGGTTGCGGGCGGCCAGGTAGTCGAACGTCACTTCTTGCACGGTGAGATCCATCTCCTCGGCTTCGACGGTATCCGCTTCCCGGGACGACTTGGGAGCCGGTGCCAACGTGGCCACGGTAGTCCGCCGCTCGCCGTCTCGCAAGTAGCCAACCTCGACGGGGGCTCCGGATCCCACCCGAAGGAGTTTCTCGGCAAAGGCACCGAGATCCTCATCGCGAGTCACCTCGATGGGTGCCTCTTGGAACTCGGTCAGCACATCCCCCGTCTCGAGCCCCGCGTTTTTCGCCGGAGACTCTTGGTACACATAGCCGAGAACGATCCCGGCTCGCACCGGGAGCGCGAGATGGGAGGCAAGCTCGGGCGTGAGCGCTTGCATCTCGACGCCCAGCCAAGCGCGCCGCACCGGCTCGCTCTCGGGAGGTCGCATCGCGGCCTCGGCAAACTGCTGGGCCGGACGGGCGAAGCCTCGCCCCACACCCTTCGGCAGATCGCGGAGGATGGTAAGAAAGGTGAGCGGGTTCCTCATGTTGCCACCGCGTGGCACCGGCACGGTGAGCGCATCGAGCACGCCCAGCAGCGTTCCATCCAGATCGGAGACCAGGGAGCCAACCGGATCAGCGGCACCCGTCGCGACCAGGAATCCTTCCGAAGGCTCCGCGACGACCGCCTGCACCCGGGTGAGCTCGACGGCGAGGGCGGGCCCCAGAGGCTCCGGCAGGAGACTGAGCACGACGACTTCTTGTCCCACCTCCGCGGGTGGAGTGGAACCGAAAACGACCGGGTGGAACTTGCGGCCCTCGGCTTCGATCTTGAGAAAGGCCACGTCGGCCTTCGCGTCGTGACCGAGCAACGTGGCCGAGTATTCACTGCCGTCGACGAAGCGTACCCGGGCCTCGCTGATCGTGGCATCCGTCTGGCCGACGCTGGACGGGAATCGGATCCCGACTCCATGGGGGACCTCGTTGAAGGGCACGTAGATCATGCCGCTGACCATCACCGTGCCGTCTTCCGACACGATAATGCCGGTCGTGGTGAGCTCGGCTTCCTCGGGCGGCTCTCCGGTCGTGACCATGACCTGTTGGCTGTAGGTCACCCGGACGAGGCTCTCTCGGTAGCGATCCTCGAGGCTCGAGAGCCTTTCGGAGACCGGATCCGCCAAACCAGCCATGCCAGCCACGCCGGATTGCTGCGCGACGGGCGGCGACAGCAACCCCAGGATAACGACCGCGCTAATAATCATGGGACGCCTCGATGAGAACGAGCTGACGCGAGTGTTGGCGCATGACGGTCAAGAGCACTTCCTTGACCTCTTCACCGTCCAGGCGGCGGTAGATTTCCCCGAGATCCTCGAGACCGCCGACGTCCTCGTTCTCGATACCCACAATCCGATCCCCAGGAAAAAGGCGGGCACGGAACGCCGCCCCGTTGGGCTTGACCCCCACAACCACGACTCCATTCTCGTCCGGCAGGTTGAACTCCATCGCAAACTCTCGCGTGATGCCACGGGCGGTGAAGCCCCAGCTCTCGCATTCCATCTCGTCCGAGACGCTCTGACTTTGCTCTTCGGTCACTAGCTCGAAGCGCAGCTCTTCGTCGCCGCGCCGGATCCGTTGCTCGACCGACTCACCCACCGGCGTATCGGCGATCAGTTTGTAGATGGCGGGGAGCTCCTCCTGGAACTGCGCCGTGATCTCCTGACCCCGGTAGGCGAGGAGCACGTCTCCCGCCCGAATCCCGGCCCGCGCCGCGGGCGAGTCGGGCTCCACGCTGCGAATCACGACTCCCGGCGACGGAGCGGCCTCGAAATACTGGGCGAGCTCCTCGCGCGGTTGGAAGTCGAGACCCAACCAGCTCCGGCGCACCCGGCCGTGATTGATGAGCTCGGCCGCTACTTCCTTGACGATGTTGACCGGGATCGCGAAGCCGATACTCGATGCTCCAAAGGCACCGCGCGAGTTCACACCGACGACACGACCGGTAAGATCGACCAGCGGACCTCCACTGTTGCCAGGATTGATGGCGGCATCCGTCTGAATCCAGGTATTGAAGGAGCCCGTTTTCTCACCGGTCGGTAGCTTGAAGTCATCGGAAAGATATCGGTCTTTGCTGCTCACGACGCCGAACGAGAGCGACCGCTGCAGCGCGAGAGGGCTCCCGAGCGCCATGACGTATTGGCCTACTTGTAGCTCGTCCGAATCCCCCAACGCGACCGCATCGGGAAGGTCGAAGTCCGAGGGGACGTCCACCTTCAGCACCGCGATGTCGGTCAAGGGATCGCCGCCGACCAGCACACCCGGGACCCGCTGGCGGTCGCTGAGAGTAATAATGAGGCGCTTGGCTTTTCCCGCCACGTGGTAGTTCGTGACAACGTGCCCGCGCTCGTCGAAGATGAACCCGCTACCGACCGCCGTGGAGCTCCTTCGCTCCCCGGACGAGTACACGTCGGTGATCGGCTGCACGTTCACGAGGGCCGGGGCCACACTGTCCCGTGCGGCGAAGATGAGCCGCTGGAGATCGTCTACATCTATGGTCTGTGCCCCGACGCGGGTCGGGACGAGACAGGAAAACCCGAGCCCTAGGATGAAGCAACTCACCCGCGAGGTGCCCCTAGCCCTTATTCGTGTCATCGATCGGATCCCTTTCGTGACTCTTGTCGCGCTGGTTTTCGCCGGGGAGGTTGTCCGAACCCCCAAATAGCATCGTAGCAAAAAGATAGCAGCCCTTTCAAAGAGCCGACCGAGGGTCGCCTTCGTTTGACAGCTCACGCTTCGCCATTGAGAATGGGTTCTCTCTTGACCTTGGAAATCACGCTGCTCGCCGCCGTGGTCGTCGCGGCGGCCCTCGTCGCTCTGACCGTGGCATTCCTTCTCATCCGCCGACCCGGCGGGGACTCCGCGGAGGGACTGGCGCTCCTGCAACAGCAGCTGAATGCCTTACGCTCCGAGCTATCCGGCTACATGCAACATCAATCCGCCCAGCTCGAACAGGCACACGAAACCATGGGCGTCCGGTTGGATAGGGCGTCCAGCAGCGTGGCCGAGGTTCGCCAACAACTGGGCGTCCTGGAGCAGGCGACCGAGCGCGTGCTCGAAGTGGGCAAAACGGTGGCCGGGATCGAGAACCTTCTCCGTGCACCCAAGCCGCGAGGCGTTTTGGGAGAAGTGCTGCTCGGCGAGCTCCTGCGTCAGGTCCTTCCGCCCGCGCTCTTCGAGCTGCAATACACGTTCAAGAGCGGCGAGCGAGTCGATGCCGCGGTACGAGTCGGCGAGAACGTCCTCGCGATTGACGCCAAGTTTCCGCTCGAGAACCTGAGGCGCGCCGATGAGACTTCGGGGGCCGAACGAGATTCCCTCCTGCGCGCGTTCGGGCGAGACGTTCGAAAGCACGTGGACGCGGTCGCCAGCAAGTACATCGTGCCGGGCGAGGGCACGCTACCGCTGGCCTTCCTCTATGTCCCGGCGGAGAACGTGTACCAGCAGGCGGTCTTGGGTGATTGGGATCTGGCGGAGTACGCGGTCTCCCAGCGTGTCGTGCCGATGGGGCCCCTCGGTCTCTACGCTTTCCTGCAGAGCGCTCTTCTCGGCTCGCGGGCCATCGCCGTCCCCGCACAGTCCCGGGAAATCCTCGCCGGGCTCGAGCAGCTCTCCATCGAGCTGAAGCAATTAGATGACGAGATGGCGAAGCTCGCACGCCATCTGGGCCTCGCCCGCAACAACCTCGAACAAATGGAGCGGCGGACCGGGCATCTGAGCGAGACCGTGGATCGTGCGCGATCCTCTCTGGACGTGACCACTCCGGTCCCGCGCGAGTAGCAGGATACTGAAAAGAACGTCGGCCCTGCGCGAGCGGAGCGAGCCCGGCGCGCTTGCCGCGCCGCCAACAGCGCCAGCCGTGGGGGTGGGGCCCCACGGCATTAGCAATTGAAGACCGCTCTCCGCCGACATAGACTAAGCACCTCTCGGGGGTGCCGACCAGACCCGTTTTCTATTGGGGAGTTTCCATCCTCGCTGAGCTTCAGGTTCCAACGATCACGCACCCGAGAGCCTATCGAGAACGCTAGCAATGCCTTGGGAGGAATGACCGCATGAAGCAAATAGGATACGACCGCAACCTATTCGTGCAGCCTTTCGATCATCGCGGAAGCTTCACCAAATCCTATTTCGGATTCAAGGGTGCCCCCACCATCGATCCCGGCACCGAGCAGTTCGTCAAGGTGGCTCAGGGTAAGACCCTGATCTATCGCGGCCTCCTCAAGGCCATCGAGATGGGCGTGCCGGCGGAGACCGTGGGCATTCTCGTGGACGCCCAATTCGGAAGCCACATTCTCGCCGATGCCAAGTCCAAGGGAATCCCAGCCGCGGTCTGTGTCGAAAAGAGCGGCCAGAACGTCTTCGACTTCGAGTATGGGGCCCGATGGGAGGACCACATCCGTTTCGTGGCGCCCGACATCGTCAAGGTTCTCGTTCGCTTCCACGCCCAGGACGATCCCGTCATGAACCGAGAACAATTGGCGCGCCTCAAGCTCCTCTCCGACTACATCCATGCCACCGACGATCATTATTTGATGTTCGAGCTTCTCGTCCCCGCCACCACCGACGACGACAAGACGGCGGGAGACCGATACGACTCGGAGATCCGCTTCCGCCACATGGTGGAATCCATCAGGGTGCTACAGGACTACGGCATCGAGCCCGATATCTGGAAGCTCGAGGGTCTCGACAAGCGCGAACAGGCCGAAGCGGTTTCGGAACAAGCGCGCGCCGGTCAAGCACGGAAGAAAGTCGGCTGCATCATTCTGGGGCGCGGCTCGGACAAAGCGCAGGTGCACAAGTGGCTCCAAGTCGCCTCGCCGGTCCAAGGATTCATCGGCTTCGCCGTGGGTCGCACGAACTTCAGCGAGCCTCTCAAGCGATATCTGGAGGATCCGAAACACGAAGCGGCCGCCATCCAGTCGATCGCCGAGAACTACAAAGGATGTGTCGACACGTGGCGCGCGGCCGCGTCTTAATGAGCTACGATGAAGGGGGGCGGGCAGGGTCGGAGCCCCAACCTGGATGCGAATTACCGAAGCCCGGAACCGTTACCGGAATCGACCTCACACCCACTCCGACCCCGCCACGCGGGGTTGCCGCTCTTTGCGAAACCCACGAAGCCTCAAGTTTCGGCTCCGGGCTCCGCGCTTAGTGCGGCGGCATTCAAGCTAACTGGCTCGAGTTTCCACTTCGCCCGAACCGTAATGTGTTTCGATGTTCTACATAGCAAAAGGCCTGCCAGGGTGTGCGAGCCCAAATTGGGATGGGCGGACATCCCTAAGTACCTGCGTCGAAGCGAGATCGGACATCCGGCTGAAACGGGGCACTCGTCTCGAGCGCGCTTGAGGGAAGTTGCCCACTGTCGTCGATCAAAAGTCGACGTGCCGCTTACCTCTAACCCCCTTTTCTTGAGGGGGTTCCCCTACCAACCCCGCCTTTTCCCCTACACCACGAGACGTGCGCCAAAAGACAGTAACTAATGGAGTTATGGTATGATTCTAATAACAACCCGTTCCCCCGCTAAAAAGAACAGAGGATTGAACCGCTCGATGACGTCGTCCTCGGAGTCGACCGCGCACTGAGCCTCGTGAGCGATTTCACGACTTCACGGTCTCGGACCGAGCTCCCGGACTCTGCCGTCTCGGTCCCCGACGATGAAGGAAGGCTCGGCTGGAGCATTCGTGGTGCGCTTCTCCTGCTCCTGATTGCCTCGCCCTGGCCATTTGGTTCGGCGACGCCCGTTCCTTCCGCGTACTTGAGCGCGTCCATCTACGTTCTCTTCGGAATCTGGGTCGCCTTCGTCCTTATTAGGAAGACAGACCTCGCGTTTCCCTGGCCCGGTCACCGTTGGCTGGCTCTCGGGGTGCTCGTCGGCCTCTTGCAGCTTCTGCCCCTCGCTCCGGGACTCGTCGATGTCTTGGCACCCGCATCGGCCAGCATCCACTACCCGGCGGCGGCAGGAGTCGAGCAGGTGCTTGGTCACGATTGGCGTCCCGTTTCCATCGAGCCCTTCGCGACGGAAGCCGAGCTCCTACGCATGGGTTCGTTGATCGCCGCCTTCTATCTCTTCGGTCATCTCTTCGTGCATCGTCGAGACATTCGCCTGCTGGGCTACATCGTCAGCTTCCTGGGAGTCGCGCTGAGTCTCTTCGCTGTTTACCAGCAGGCGCGTTGGGGAACGCTGCTCTATGGACGTTACCCCGTCCCTTCCGCGAACCCCTTCGGGCCTTTCGTGAACCACAATCACTTCGCCGGTTTCGTCGAGATGTGTGCTCTGGTCGCCCTCGGGGGCGCGATCGGACATCTCGGCCGTCGCTCGCAGACGGTTTCGATATTGATGGGTGGCTCCGCGCTCTTCATGGGCGTGGCGTTGGTCCTCTCGCGATCGCGGGGTGGCTTTCTCGCCGCGGCCGCGGGGGCCGTCATCCTGGGCGCCCTTGCGCTCCGCGGCAAGGCGCGAACGCGCGTATCGGTCCTCGCCGTATGGGTGGGTGCGGTAGCTCTTCTAATCCTCTTCGCGGCGCCGAGCGGCGTGATCGAAAGAATCGGCTCGATCGGCCGTGCCTCAGAGGACGTCTCGATGCAGTACCGGCTGCGGCTCTGGTCCGATTCCGTGCGACTCGCCCTCCGCTCACCCGTCATCGGAACCGGCCTTGGCACTTACGGAGCGGCCATCCCGCCCTATCGCACGGACATCGACGAGACACGCGCCGAGTTTGCCGAAAGCGACCTCGTGCAGCTCGCCTGCGAAGCGGGAGCAGCTGGACTCATCGTTCTCGGCGGTCTTCTATTGGTAGCCTTCCGACGATCGAGCGAAAAGCTGGAGGAAGGCTCCGCAGCGAGCGGCAGCCAAGGTGTGCTACTCGGTTCCATCGCCGCCGTCTTCGCTCTGCTGGTTCACGGACTCTTCGATTTCAACACGCACATTCCCTCCAATGGGCTGCTTTTCGCGGGGCTCCTCGGAACGATCGCCGGCTCCCACCCGCGCGAAGTGACCCCGCGCGCCGGCTCGACCCTCCGCGCGGTCGCGGCGTTCCTCATATGCCTCGTGACAGTGGGAGCGGCGGGACGATCTCTCACGATTGGCTACTCCCGCGACGCGCTGGTCGGGGTCGACCCTCCGCGCTCGGAACCTGAGGCCTTTGCCGAGCTGGCAGCCCGGATCAGCGCGTCTCACGACTTCGCTCCGCACAATCCCGAAGGCGCCTTCAAGCTGGGCGTTCTGTACAGTGAGGAGGCATATCGTTCGCCCGACGCAAGACGGTACCGGGAAATCCGATTCGGCCAGGCCCGGGACGCGTTCGATGAGGCCGTCCGCCTCGCCCCGGCACAGGGCCGCTACTGGTTCGAGCTGGCATGGACGGAAGCGAACCTCGCCAACGACGAGCGAGCGGATCCCCTCTTCGAGCACGCGCTCCATCTCGAGCCGACCTCCAGCCGGATACGCGTCAACTACGCGCTCTATCTCGCATCCCGAGGCCGCATTGAAGAGTCCTTGGAGCATCTCGAGCGAGGTCGGAGTCTAGTTCCGGGAATATCGTCTTACGAAGCGGTGTCCACGATAGGACCGTACGTTGAGGATGACCTGGAGCTCCTCCGCCGCGCCGCCGGAGAGGGCCCCGATGCCGAATCCGACCTAGAACGCTACCTGGCGGAACGCGACTCGCCGTAACTGGCCCGAGTCTCAACATCCGCCGATGGCCAGGGCTGAAATGAGGAAGGGCGTGATACGATCTCAGATATGGTAGGAACCGGAAGCCAACTTGCGATAGACCTGCCGCAAGCGGCCATCGCGAAGTTCTGCCGACGTCACGGGATCCGGCGCGCTTCAATCTTTGGCTCGGCCTCGGGAAGCCAATTTCGCCCCGAGAGCGATGTCGATGTCTTAGTGGAATTCGAGCCCGGACGCGAACCCGGCTTGGCATTCTTCACCATGCAGGAGGAGTTATCGCAGGTTCTGGGGCGCAAGGTGGATCTCAACACCCCAGGCTTCCTCAGTCCGTACTTCCGCGACGCAGTTCTGTCCAAAGCCATCGTCCTATTTCCCTGACCAGGCCGTCGGTCAATCACCAAAGCGCTTGACCCCAAGTGAGCTCGAATGACGACTCTCAGGAGATTCCAAGCCGGACAAGACGAGATTCCCGCCGCGGTCGGCTGGTACCTTGCCGATCTTGGCGAGGCCCGGGGCAAACAAGAGCTTTATCGGCGCCAAGCCCCGCAAGTGCTCAAGGTCCTCAGAGAGCACGCCGTCATCGAGAGCGCCGTATCCTCGAACCGCATCGAGGGAGTGGTGGTCGACCCACGACGCGTTCGAACGGTCGTGCTAGGCAAGTCCCATCTCCGCGACAGAAATGAGGAGGAGGTCCGCGGTTATCGAGACGCTCTGAACCTCATTCACGAAGAACACCAAGGAATGAGAATCTCTACCAACGTCGTTCGCAAGCTCCACCGAGTGGCGCGTGGTGGCGTTGGAGATGCCGGCAGATACAAGACGACGGATAGCGATATCATCGAGCGATATCCCGACGGCTCGATTCGCGTTCGTTTCAGACCGGTTCCAGCGTCACAAACGCCCCGATACTTAGAGGAGCTCGTCCGGGGATGGAACCGCTGCCTACGGGAGCGCTGGGTTCACCCGTTGATTGCACTGGGAGCATTCAGTCTGGACTTCCTATGCATTCACCCGTTTCGGGATGGGAATGGGCGAGCATCGCGGCTGCTGCTCCTGCTCCAATGTCATCACCTCGGTTATGAAGTCGGTCGTTACATCAGTCTCGAGCGAGTCATCGAGCAGAACAAGGACCGGTATTACGAGACGCTGGAAATTAGCTCAAAAGGGTGGCACGAGGGACGCCACGACCCATGGCCCCACGTCGGCTACATCCTTTTTGTCCTCAAGGAGGCTTTTCGGGAGTTCGAGGATCGCGTGGGGCAGGTAAAAAGCCCCCGCGGAGCGAAAACGGAACTGATAACATCCTCGGTGAACGCGTTCTCTCGAGATTTTACGCTGGCCGAATTGGAACAGGCTTGCCCGGGCGTGAGCCGAGACATGGTGCGTCGTGTTCTGAGGCAACTGCGAAAGGCAGGTCGAGTACAGTGCAAGGGACGAGGGCCTGCTGCCCGCTGGCGGAGGAAGAGGTAATACCTTCTAGAAGGGGTAATAGAGAGGGTAATATCGGAGGTCGGCCCGCGATAGTCCCTTATAACAGAATCAACTCACCGCGGTAGGACCTCGCCGTAACTCGCGGAGAGACAGCCGTTTCGCGGCTTTTTCGGGCCCGGTATGTTACAATGTTCCGTAACCTAGACAAAAGAGGTTTCCACGGCGTGCCCCATCGGGGTTCGCAATCCTTCTGGCCCAATGCGAGCTCTCTTTGCGAGTGTCTCCCTCGTTCTGGCCGCGCTCTACGCCGCCGGTGCCGCATACTTCTATTCTCAAGAGCGCTGGGCCCGTAATCCCGCCGAGCTCAACGCGGAAGACTTCGCCTCCTTACGGCATCCGGAAGCCACACTCGGACTCGTCCGCATCGAACTCCAGCGAAGTGTCCCTTCACCAGAGGTCGAAGTCGGCCTCCAAC
>JBOGJF010000409.1:0-2987 GCA_050747785.1 Vicinamibacteria bacterium | reverse complement strand
GTCAGCAGGGCCATTCCACGGGGACCGGCCGGCTCCAGGCGTGCCGGCCCCCGACTTTTCCCCGCTTCGCGTTCCACGTGAGCAAAATCACTTGATTTCTGACGAAGCCAACCCTAAGATTCCCTTCCCCCGATGAGGAGTTGACCACGGAGGGGGATTATGAGCACCCGGCCGTAGGCGCAAGCCCTGGCCGCGGGTCTTCTCCCCTGCCAGCCACTTGGTTGCTCAAACCAAAACAAGGAGCTCGAACTAATGAACAGGAGACTCTTAGCCACAATGACCGTGATGTTGCTCGCCGGGACCGTTTTCATTCTCTCGGATACCGTTTACTCCGACGACGACGACGACGACGATGATTTCCGTCGTGGCCTGAGGTTCTTCGCCGTACTGACCGGGGATCAGGAAAACCCGGCGGTCGCAACCGAGGGCACGGGTCGGATCGACGTGCGCTTCGATGCCGGCTTCACGCAAGCGAGGGTGGACCTGGTCGTTGACGCCGACGATCTGTCGAGCCCAGCCGAGCGCGCGCACTTTCATTGCGCTCGACCCGGCGTGAACGGCCCGATCGCGTTCGGCCTCTTCGATCCGGGGCAGTGTGATTTCGACGGGGAGCGAGCGAGGTGCACGATAACGAACGCGGACTTCAACAACGCGGATTGCTTGCCCACGACCGGCCGGCCGGTCAACAACATCGCTGCCCTGGCGCTCGCCATGCGGGACGGCCTGATCTACGCGAACGTCCATACCGAAATGTTCCGCGGCGGTGAGATTCGAGGGCAGATGCTGGAGAGATGAGAGAAGCACCCGGTAGCCGGCGTCGGTCGGGTGTCGCTGCCTAGCGATACTCGACCACGCCTCCCCGGGATCGGAATCGCTCGAGGAGTGGTGACACGGCGCCTTGCAGCTCCGAGTACGCCACCCAAGAGTGTTGGTGGAGCCTTACCTCCGAGGCGCGAAGAAGCTCTTCGCTGAAGCGGGCGAGAAGCTCTTCGGCCGTGCCTTCCGCTCGAGAGTCGACGTACCGCATGTAAAGACGGTGGCAGTCCACGTCGAGGACGTGCTTCTGCCCCAGGCTCACGCGAAAAAAGTCGCGACGGTTCATGAATACGGCATTCTATCGGTTTGGCGGAGGCATTCTGTGCTTTCAGAGATACCTCACGCTCCGTGGGGATGTCAACGCCACTCGCCCCGCAAGAGATTCCGTTCGGTCAGGACGAAGAACGGCACTGCCAGGGCGGCGAGGGCGGCAGCGATACCGTAGGCCGTCCCGAAGTCGGCGATCTCGATGACGTAGCCCATGGCGATCGAGCCCGTTCCGATCCCGGTGTCGAAGGCGGCGAGCATGGCACCGAACGCCGCTCCCCGGCGCGCGGTGGCGACGTGCTGCATGATGTAGGCGCTGTAGACTGGGAAGGCGGATCCGAATCCCAAGCCGAACACCACGGCGGAAGCCAGGAGCCAGACGAGAGCTCCCCCTGGTACCAAGAGGCCCAGCCCCATCGCCGTGAGAGCGAGGCAGGGAAGGAGAACCAACTTGTGACCGATTCGATCGGCCAGCCTTCCGAGGAGAGGACGAGTGATGAGTATGACCAGGGCTAGAACGGTGAAGTACAGGCCTCGCGATACTCCGTTCGCCTCAGCGTAGAGAGCGACGAAGCTGGTGATGCCTCCGTAGCCGAACGTGAACAAGAAGAGAGTGAGCGAGACGCCTAGAACGCGCCACTCGATGAGTCCGGTGCGCCGTGCTTCTTCCGGACGCGGTCCATGCTTCCCATCCGGTCCATTCGGAAGAGACAGGGCAATCGCGGCCATCGTCAGGTTGGCTAGCGCCGAGCCCGCGCAAATCCAAAACCAACCGAACCGAAAGATCCAGAAGGCCAGCGGCGGCGCCACCGCAATGGCGGCGATGATCGAGATCCCCCAGTAAGACAGACCCTCCGCTCGACGCGATTCGGGAATATGGTCCACGAGGTAGGCGGCGGAGGCCGTCATCAGCGCCGACCAGAACAACCCGTGAAAAGGCGCCACGGTCAACAGAAGCACGTAGTTGGGGCTTGCCGCGTAGAGAAAGCAAACGCCGATCAGGCTGGCGCTGGCAATGACCAGCATGCGGCGCTTACCCAAGCGATCGGCGAGGGCGCCGGTAAAGGGGGCCGACCAGGCCGAGGCATAGGTAAAGAACCCTAGAAAGAGCCCGGCGGTGAACTTCGTCCCGCCGAAATCGAGCACATGAAACGGAGCGCTGGGGAAAAGCATGAAACCCGAGACGAACACCGTGAAGGTGAAGCCGCACATCACGAAGAAGCGCTGAGTGAAGAGGCGGTCTCCCGGCATGAGCGCGCCACTATAGCACCCGCCGGGTACGCCTGGAGGGCGAGCCGGCAGGGGATCGCCCGATCCCAGCGAGACTTGCGGCCGCTGGCGCGTGTTATAATTGTGTATTGGTTTGACGATGTCTCACCGTGGCGGTCGCCCCCTTGTCGTCCTGGCCGGTTTCTGGCTGGCGACCGGGTGCGCCGTGCAGACCACCCCGATCTACACCCCGGAAGAGGCGACCGCCGAGTTCGACAAGCGGGTCTCCGCCGAGCTGCGGCCCCAGGTCGTCGTCCCGTACGAGATCGACGACGAGATCCGTCAAGTCGCTCACGAGATTACCCTGAACCACTATGACGATCGTGCCAAGGCGCGCGCCATTATCAACAAGATCATCGATTTGACCGGGCTTTCCATCTCCTACGACTGGCTATCGAACAAGACAGCGCGAGAGGTCTTCCGGCAGGGCCGGGGCAACTGTCTCGCCTATTCCAACCTCTTCGTGGGCATGGCCCGTGAGGTGGGGATGGAAGCCGTGTACGTGGACGTCACGATGATCGAGAGGATCTCGCGAGAGGCCGAGGTCATCGTCAACAACGGGCACATCACCGCGGGATACATGGTGGGTAGCCAGGTCCGCATCATCGATTTCACGCGCACACCCGAGCGAGAGT
>JBOGJF010000408.1:0-7997 GCA_050747785.1 Vicinamibacteria bacterium | reverse complement strand
GGAGAGGACCCGTCAGTAAGGCGATTCCGGGATGGCGGCCGCCTGGGCCTCGCGCCACTTGGCGAGCCGCTCGCGCACCCCCTGATCGGCGCTCGCGAGGATCTGCGCGGCGAAGAGGCCGGCGTTCTTGGCTCCCGCCTTGCCGATCGCGAAGGTGGCCACCGGGATGCCGCCGGGCATCTGGACGGTCGCGAGCAGCGCGTCCATGCCCGATAGCGGCGAGCCCGAGAGGGGAACTCCAATCACTGGAAGGTGCGTGCGCGCCGCCAGAGCACCCGCCAGGTGCGCGGCGGCTCCCGCACCGGCAATGAGCACACGGATACCCCGTCGAGCGGCTTCGGAAACGTATTCATCGACGCGGTCCGGAGTGCGGTGCGCCGAGTAGACGCCGATCTCGTAGGGCACGTCGAGTTCGCGAAGGACGTCCGCGGCCGCGCCCATCACTTCCTCGTCCGAGGCGCTCCCCATCAGAATCCCGACGCGAGGGTCACTCATGAGGTGCTCCCTTCTCCGGACATGCGGGCGAGAGCCTTACGCCCGATGTCCTTTCGGTAGTGCATCCCTTCGAAGTGGATGCTCCCGACGGCCTGGTAGGCTCGGTCGATGGCGACCTTGAGGTTCTGACCGATTCCGGTCACCGCCAACACGCGCCCGCCCGCGGTGACTAGGGAATCTTCCGACTTCTTGGTGCCGGCGTGGAACAGGCGAACGCCCTCCATCACCTCGACGCCCTTGGCGAGGTCGACGCCTTCGATCTTCTTGCCGGTCTGGTAGCTGCCCGGGTAGCCGCCCGAGGCAAGGATGACCGTGACGGCCGGCTCACGGCTCCACTCGGGCTTGTGCTGTTCGAGCTTGCCCTCGGCCACCTCCCTGAAGAGCGGCAGGAGATCTCCCTGGAATCGCGGCAGCACGGCCTGCGTCTCCGGATCCCCGAAGCGACAGTTGTATTCCAAGACCTGGGGACCGTCTTTGGTCATGATCAAACCACAATAGAGAAGTCCCTGATAGCGTCGGCCCTCCGCGGCCATATGGGATACGGTGGGCAGCACGATCTCTTGCATGATCCGTTTGAGCGTCTCGGCCCTCAGCATCGTTGCGGGGCACACACAACCCATGCCCCCGGTGTTGGGCCCCTCATCGCCGTCGAGCGCTCTCTTCACGTCTTGAGCCGCAACGAGTGGAAAGACCTTTGCTCCGTCGGAGAGAACGAAGAACGAGACTTCCTCTCCTTCCAAGAACTCCTCGAGCACGACGCGGTTGCCGGCGGTGCCGAAGGCCTTGTCTTTGAGCAGATGATCCGCAGCCTCCAAAGCCTCCTCCCTCGTCGTGGCGACGGTCACGCCTTTTCCGCCGGCCAACCCGTCGGCCTTGACGACCAGCGGCAGGCCGAGCTCTTCTTTCTTGATGACGGCGTGGGCTTCGTCGGCGTCGTTCACGACGTGGAATCGCGCAGTGGGGATGCCGTGCTTCTTCATGAAGTCCTTGGCGAAAGCCTTGCTGCCTTCGATCTCGGCCGCGGCGCGGCTCGGCCCGAATATCGGGAGTCCCCGTCGTTGAAACTCATCGGCCACCCCCAGGATGAGAGGAAGCTCGGGGCCGACGACGGTGAGTCCGACCGATAGCTGTTCCGCGAAATCCGCGAGCGCCACGATGTCGGAGGGATCGATGTCGATGCAGTCGGCGAGGTGCGCAATACCCGGGTTCCCCGGTGCGCAAAAGATCTCTTTGAGGAGGGGACTCTGCTTGAGTTTCCAGACCATCGCGTGCTCGCGCCCTCCCGAGCCAATGACGAGTACTCTCATGTTTTGGGCGGTCGGGCAGGCCTTCCGGCTGGCTCGGGCGCCAGCAGCGGCCTCACTTCAAGGCCTTCTTTTTGAGAGAGTTACGCCCCATCCTGGGGGCAGATTATCCCATGCGGATCGAGAGGGTGTCAAGGTGACATGAGGTGTCCCCGACGATTGGAAACGGAAGCCCCCCACGCGCTCGGGATCGGATCTTGCCGCAATCTGTTTACAGATAAGGACTTGACATCAACTTTCGCGAGCACGATAATACAGGATTCGGCGATAGGCGCCGGTCTTCCCTGACGGAGGGCTAGGACCCACCGTGAGACTCCCTGAAAAAACGGGGAGGAGTCCTCAACCCGCCCCCAGGCGGGTAGCCGCCGTAGGGCGAGCCGCGGGGTGGGGTCCCGCGGCCGTGAGGAGAGACTCGGCCCGAGGGCGCCCCGTGCCCAAACTAGATGGAGTGAGGAGGTGCTAATGCGTGGCCGAAATCCGAATCCAGGATGGTGAGTCTATCGAGAGTGCTCTTCGACGTTTCAAGAGAAGGGTACAGCAGGAAGACATCATCAAAGAGATCAAGAGGCATTCCTTCTACCTGAAGCCAGGCGACAAGCGTCGCGCCAAGCAGGCGCTCGCGCGGAAGCGGCAGAGGAAGAAGATGCGCCGCGAGCATGGCGGTTAGAGCCGCGGCGAAGTACTGGTTCGTCGAATGGATCTAGCGTTGGTCGGCCTGAATGGACGTGATGGCCGCCACGTTTACGATGTCGTCGACACTGCAGCCTCGCGAAAGATCGTTGGCGGGTTTCGCCAGGCCCTGCAAAATGGGTCCCAGAGCGGCCGCGTTGGCGAGCCGCTCGACCAATTTGTAAGCAATATTCCCGCAGTTCAGGTCGGGGAAGATGAGCGTATTCGCCTTGCCGGCCACTCGACTCCCCGGCGCTTTGCTCGCCGCCACCTCGGCCACCAGAGCCGCGTCGGCTTGTAGCTCCCCATCGCTTGCCAGCGTCGGGGAGCGTTCCCGCAGTGTTTTCGCTGCCTCGGCGACCTTGTTGACCGCGGCGTGGCTCGCGCTGCCCTTGGTCGAGAAGGAGAGCAAGGCCACGCGAGGCTCGGTCTCCAAGAAGAGTCGCGCGTTCGCCGCGGCTAGCTGGGCGATCTCGACGAGCTGATTCGTATCCGGGTCGGGGATCACGGCACAGTCGGCGAACACGTACTCGCCCTTGCCCTCGGGCAGCACCATCAGGAAGAAGCTCGAGACCCACTTGACTCCGGGTTGAGTGCCGAGGATGCGAAGGGCCGGCCGTACCGTTTCCGCGGTGGTGTGCCGTGCTCCCGCGACGTACCCGGCGGCATCGTCGGTAAGCACCATGCAAGCGGCGAAATAGATCGGGTCGGCGACGAGCTGCCGCGCTTCGTCCTCCGAGACTCCCTTCGCTCGGGCCAGCCGGTGATAGCGCTCCCCGAAGACCTCGAGCTCCGCCTCGTCGGACGGGGAGCGAATCTCGATCCCCGACAGGGAGAGGCCGGACTGTTTGGCTGCCGCGTGGACTGCATCCGGCTCGCCAATGAGCACCGGATAGGCCACGCGCTCGTCTTGCATGACACGAGCGGCTCGAAGGGTGCGGGGCTCGGTGGCCTCCGGGAGGGCGATACGCTTCCGTGAGGCGCGAGCTCGCTCTCGGAGTCGACCGATGCGGGGGTAATCCATCGAACGGCGAGTCTAGCACACGCCCGGAAGCTTGACACTCGTTCGCCTTTCGTGATAACACTTAGCGGCTTTTGCGATCATTGTATCTCTCGGACCCTGGCTATAGGAGAGTTCTTACCATGAAGATTGAGGAAAGATCGATCGGCGATGTCACCGTCCTGGACCTAAAGGGGAAGATGCTCATCGGTGAAGGTGACGAGCTCCTGCGGGAGAAGATCAACAGCTTGGTTGAGGGCGGGAAGTCCAAGATCCTCCTCAACCTTGCAGAAGTGCCCTACGTAGACAGCGCGGGGCTGGGCGAGATCGTTCGCTGCTATACGACGGCGAGCCGCAAGAACGGGAAACTGAAGCTGCTGAATTTGACCAAGCGCATTCAAGACCTTCTCTCCATCACGAAACTGCTCACGGTGTTCGAGACCTTTGACGATGAGGAGAAGGCTGTCGAGAGCTTCTGAACGAGCTGACGTCTCGGGGAACGCGGAAGTCTACGCAGATACAAGAAGAGCGACCGAGCACGACGCAGGCCAGATCGGGAGGGTTGATAGCCTCTTACGGCCTCGAGCCTTACTACCTCTTAATATCGCTTCGTCCGCATCAATGGGCGAAGAACCTCGTCGTTCTCGCCCCGCTCATCTTTGCTCGCCTGTTGTTCGATGTCCCGTCGGTCGTCGCGGCCGTCGAGGCATTTGCGCTGTTTTGTCTGCTCTCCGGTGCCGTGTACTTGGTCAACGATCTGGTCGATCTGGAAAACGATCGACTTCACCCCGTCAAGCGTCAGCGTCCGCTGCCCGCCGGGCGGCTCTCACCCGGGCTGGCTCGCGGAACCGCCGTTCTGCTGACGGTGGTGGGCCTGGCAGGCAGCTTCGCGTTGGGAGCGCCCTTCGGCTTGACCGCGTTCATCTATTTCGCGTTGATGATCGGCTACTCGTTTCTTCTGAAGAACGTGCTCATTCTGGATGTGCTGACCCTTTCCTTCGGTTTCGTGTTGAGGGCAATCGCTGGCGCGGTGGCGATCGGCGTAGCCTTCAGTAACTGGCTACTCGTTTGTACGATGCTCTTAGCGCTGTTCCTATCCCTGACCAAGCGCCGCCATGAGCTCACGCTATTGGCAGGGGGAGCAGTCGAGCACAGGAGGATCCTCGGAGAGTATAGCCCGTATTTACTGGACCAGATGATCGCGGTGGTCACCGCTTCGACTGTTTTGTCCTATGCTCTATACACGCAGTCGCCAGAAACGGTTTTCAAGTTTGGTACGGACCGTTTGGTATGGACACTACCCTTTGTGCTGTATGGGATCTTTCGATACCTGTACTTGGTCCATCAGAGGGACGAAGGGGGCAACCCTTCACTAGTGCTATACAGTGATCGCCCGCTTCTCGCGGCCGTGGGCCTTTGGACGATCTCTGTCATCGCCATCATCTACCACTTCGGAGAACCGGGCTAGACCCTCCCAAAAACAACCCTAGCAACCAAACAACCGGGCCAGCCTGATAGCGAAAGTCTGGTTTCCAAGGAGGAACATGTCTACCTTTAGCGTCAAGGGAAGCGATATCGACGTCGAGTCCGTCATGGCTACGATCCGATCCCGCATCGAGGAGAAGCGGAAGGGTTTGTACACCGAAGAGGAGGTTCGCGAGATCGCGGAGATGAAGCTCGACTCGGTGCTCGACGCGAGTCAGTTCAATAGCGATTTCGTAGCCGCCTTCCGGGCCCGAGACGAGCAATGGAACTTTACCTTCGGGCCCGAGACCATCTACCAATCGTCGCGCGGGCTCTCCGGTCGGTTCATACGTCTCGCCAGGAGCGTGCTGAACCCGGTGTTGAAGCTGTTTTTCAATCCCAACCCGATCATCAGCTCGCTATCGCGCCAGGCGGATCTCAATCGCTACTACGTTTCGCTCCTCCACAACATGGCGGTGGAGCTAACCAAGATGAATCTGGAGCTCACCAATCTGAAGGCACGCCTCCGTGACACGGGGGCCAAGGTCGAGTTTCAAACACGCCGCGAGAAGGTCCTGGAGGATTTGACGACTTCTCGCGAGGAGGCCGGCTCGGGAGCGGAGAACTCCGGTCGGCGCCGCTCGCGATCGGGAAGGCGTCCCTGGCGCCGGCGGCGAGGCGGTCGCGACAACGACGAGAGGCGTCCAGGCGGGTCCGAGCGGTCACCCGGGGGTGGGAGCGGCGGGAACGATAGCGGTGAAAGATCCGGTTGATCGTCATTTATGAATGGCTGGGGGTTGGACCGTGACCAGACAACCCAGGTAGGGCGCGGCGCGGGGGGAAGAGATGCCTTGCCCTCCCTCCGTCTGGCCCTCGTGGTGCAGCGGTATGGCGAGGAGGTGAACGGAGGCGCGGAGTATCATTGCCGATTGGTGGCCGAACATCTCGCCAAGCACCATCGGGTGGAGGTGCTGACTTCCTGCGCCAAGGACTACATCACCTGGCGCAATGAGCTCCCGGCGGAGCTTTCGACCGTCAACGGGGTCCCGGTGCGGCGGTTCAAAGTGAAGCGGCCTCGTGACGCCGATCGATTCGGTCGCATCTCGCAGAAGGTCTTCCGAGGGCCTCACCGGGAGCAGGACGAGCTCCTATGGCTGGAGGAGCAAGGACCCTATTCACCGCGGCTGATTCGGTTTCTCCGCAGGCACCGTGAAGAGTACGACTACTTCGTCTTCTTCAGCTATCGCTACTACCACAGCTATCACGGGGTGAGCGCGCTCGCGGATCGGTCCCTCCTCGTACCCACTGCCGAGAAGGACGAGGTCGTCAAGCTGAAGATATTCCGACCCTTCTTTCACCTACCGCGGGCGATCGTCTTCAACTCCATGGAAGAGCGACAGATGATCTGGTCGGTGGCGGAGAGCCAGGACTTGAAAGGGGACGTGGTGGGCGTGGGCACCGAAGTGCCGGATTCCCCTTCCCCGGACATTTTTCGAAGCCGACATCGGGGTCGCGTTATTCGTGATCGTTATGCGATTTTCATAGGCCGTGTCGATGAGAACAAGGGCTGCCGGCAATTGTTTCACTATTTCCGCCGCTATCAGGACGAGACGGGCTCTTCCCTCGGGCTGGTTCTGGTCGGGGGCAGGACCATGGAAGTACTCGATCACCCTTCCATTTACTACGCCGGGTTTCTGACCGAAGAAGAGAAGTGGTCTGCCCTTGCCGGAGCGGAGTTCCTCATCATGCCGTCCGAGCTCGAGAGCCTTTCCATGGTGACTCTCGAAGCGTGGGCGCTCGCCAAGCCCGTACTGGCGAACGGGCGCTGCGACGTGCTACGTGGGCAATGCCAGCGGTCGAATGCGGGGCTCTACTACACCAACTATTACGAATTCAGAGAGACGGTGGACTTACTGGAAGAAGACCGATGCCTTCGGGAAGGTCTCGGGGAGAACGGCCGCCGCTTCTTCCAGGAGCACTACCGCTGGGACGTCATCGAGGCGAAGTACAACCGGCTCCTGGCCATTCTGCATCGCGAGGATGAGGGCAGAAGCCGCGCCCCCCGGGACGCTCCGCGGGGCCTTTTCCAGCGCTGGCGCGAGCGAGCTGAGGGAAGAGCGTGAGAATTCATCAGATGCTGTCAGCGCTGAGCTACGGAGACGCTATTGGCAACGAGGCGCTGCGCATCCAGTCGATTCTCCGAAGCCGGGGACACGAGTCGGAGATTTTCGCCGAGGCCGTGCACCCGGAAATGTCGGGGTCGGCTCACAAGCTCTGGGAGTACCGAGACCTTTCCGCTCCGGACAATCTCCTCATTCTCCATTTCTCCATCGGAGCCGGTGTCTCCACCTATGCCTACCACCTCCCGGATCCCCTGCTTCTCATCTACCACAACATCACTCCGGCCCACTGGTTCGCGGAGTTCCACCCCCATCTGGTGGGTCTTTGCCATCACGGAAGACGGGAGCTCGCTGCCTTCCGTCGACGAGCCCGTCTCGCCCTGGGGGACTCCGAGTTCAACCGCTCCGAGCTCGAGTCCATGGGGTTCCGCTCGACCGGCGTCCTTCCTCTGCTGATGGACCGCCGCCAGTTGGAAGCGCCTCCCAATCCGGTCGTGCTGCGAATGTTCGATGACGAGAAGACCAACTTCCTTTTCGTGGGACGCACCCTCCCCAACAAGCGCATCGAGGACGTCATCAAGGTGTTCTGCTACTACCAGAGATTCGTCGATTCCAATAGTCGACTCCTCCTGGTCGGAGAGTCCCATGGGTTCGAGCGCTACTTCGACTCGCTGGTGCGGCTGGTGGATGACCTTGCGCTCGAGGACGTCGTCTTCACCGGCCACGTCGACACCGACGATCTGGCCGCCTACTACAGTGTGGCCGACCTCTTTCTGAGCATGAGCGAGCACGAAGGTTTTTGCGCTCCCCTGCTGGAAGCGTTCCGGTTCGGTCTCCCGGTGATGGCATTCGATGCCGGGGCGGTCGGTGAGACTCTGGCGGGTGGGGGAGTCCTCATTCGGGAAAAGGCCTTTGATCGTATCGCCGAGATGGCCTATCTACTGG
>JBOGJF010000407.1:0-3191 GCA_050747785.1 Vicinamibacteria bacterium | reverse complement strand
TCGGGAATCGTCTTGGCGCCCCATTCCAGCATCTGGCCGTCCTCGAGATAGGCTCGAAACAGGGGATGACGCTTCATCTTCTGCAGAAGCTCGTGCACGTCGAGTGAATGCTGGCGGTAGTCGAGTCCTACCACGATGCCCAGAGAGACGAGGGTCTCCGCCATCGGGTAGAAGAAGCTGCCGCCGAACGCGTCTCGGGGTAAGGGCCAACCGAACGTGTGTACGACCGCGTCCAGGGGATGTTTCACCTCCCAGAGCTCTTTGACGCCGAGGGCGAAGAGCTGCGGGTTGGGCGAGCCGATGTCTTGCCATTTGAGGTAGGCCTGAGACAGGGGACCGCGAGTCCCTTCCGAAAGAACGGTGACCCGAGCGGTCACGTCCGTCGGTGGCACGTAGGCGCCTCCTGGTCGCCCTTGCTTGTCGAGGCCGGCCGGTGTCGTGCGAATGCCGCGGACGGCCTTTCCCTCGACGAGCAGTGAACCGACGGGAAACCCCGTGAAGAGGTTGACACCCAATGCCCCGGCCTTCTCGCCCAGCCACCGCGTGAGCTCGCAGATAGAGGCGACGTAGTTGCCGTGGTTCCGCATCGTGGGCGGCATCGGAAGGCGGATCTGCCCGCGCTCGGTCATCAAGTAGAGTCGTTCCTTCTGGACCGGGGTGCGAAACGGGAAGTCGCTGTCTGAGAGTTCGGGGAAGAGCTCGCGAAACGCGATGGGGTTAACGACGGCACCGGATAAGCAGTGATCGCCTAGTCGTTCCGCTTTCTCCAAGAGCCCGATCTCGATCTCCGTCTCGTTCTTTTTGGCTAGGCGAGCCAGCTCGATGGCGCCCGCAAGGCCTGCCGGCCCACCGCCCACGAAGACCACGTCTAAGGGAACCGCTTCCGCTCCGGGGGCTTCTTCCCGAACCAGCATGTCCAAAGGAAGTGGTGGTTGGAAGTCTGCCGGTCTGAAAGCCGTCATTTGCGCCTCGTTCAGGTTTCGCATTCGGGTGTATTGACGCCGTGGGGACCCCACCCCCACGGCTGGCGCCTTCGTCGGCGCATTCGCGCCGGGCTCGCCCCGCTCGCGCAGGCTGCGCCGTTTTTCCATCAGCCTGCTGCTAGATCTCGTAACGCTCCGGCTCCCACGTCAGATCCAGCTCGCTCGGCGGAGCCATGTAGCCGAGTAGAGCGGAAGAGGCGACCACCGCGGGGCTTGCCAGGTAGCCCTCGCCCCCGACGCCCATCCGGTTCTGCCAGTTTCGATTGAAAGACGTGATCGCGCGCTCGCCGGGCTTGAGCGCGTCGGGACCCTGGCCAAAGCAGGGACCACACCAGGAGTCGCGGATTTGCCCACCCACCGAGCGTAGGACGCCGGCGACGCTCTCGCCGTCCAAACGCGGCTCGGAATTCTCGATGAGCGATTTCACGCTGCCCGAGCCGGGAAAGATGACGAAGTCTCGCAAGGCCTCTTGGTGTCCGGCATCGCGCGCCGCCCGAACCACGAGCGCCGCCTGGAGCAAGTCCTGATAGCTTCCGTTGGTGCAGGAGCCGATATAGGCCTTGTCGAACGTCAAGTGCTCCTTCGCCACTTCTTCTGCCGGGTACGCGTTGCCGGGGCTGAAGGGCTTGGCGATCATAGGCCGCACGCTGGATAGGTCGAGCTGCTCGTCGATCTCATAGGAGGCATCCGGTCCCGGTCGGACGAGCGGGTAAGGTAGCTCCATCCCACGATCCTCGTACCAGGAGAGCGTGAGCTCGTCGGGAGCGAAAACGCCATTCTGGGCTTCACCCTCGGCCATCATGTTGGCGATCGTGTTGCGGTAGGCGATGGGTAGCTCCTGGTTTCGATCGACGAACTCCACGGACATCCCCTGTGACTGTCGGGATCCCCATCGCTCGAGCAGTTTTAGTACGATGTCTTTTCCTCCCACCCATGGCTGGAGCTTGCCGGTGAACGTGACACGTCTCGCCTTGGCGAGCGTGAAGTAGACGTATCCGGTAGACCACCCGAACCCCAACGTCGTCGATCCGACTCCGATGCCCACTGCACCGTAGGCGCCATACGCTCGGCTGTGGGAGTCCGCGCCCGCGATGAACTGTCCCGGCAAGACGAGACCCTGCTCGGGAAAATAGAAATGGAAGATGCCGTCGCCGGGCGCCGCGTAGTAAGGTTTTTCGAGACCGTGCAGCTTGGCGAAAGCGCGACCGATAGATGTCTGCTGGTCGTCGGAGTCCTTTCCAGTGAAGACGAAATGATCGTTGGCGATGGCGATTTGCCGGGGGTAGATCGATTCGCCCCCGGTGATCTGGTTGAAGGTGTGAATGGCGAAGGGCGCCGTCCCGTCGGAGGCGGGGAGCAAGTCGACGTAGACGCGCAGCGTCGCCCCCGGCTGTACCGCCGCGTTCTTGTCCACTCGATGGGCCCAGACGATTTGCTCGGTCGTGGTGAAGCGCCGTGCCGTCTCGGCGTTGGGCCATTCGATGGCGGGCGTCTGCTCCACCGACCAACGGAACTCGCGTCGGCCGACGTTGAAGATCCCGCCGGTGCGCCGTATCTCGTCTTCCTTCGGTGTGAGCGGAAGAGGCTGGTAGATCTTGTCCTGCGTCTGGTTCGTGAGCGCCCGGGTTGCTGGGTCGAGGGTGAAGACGTCACCGTCACGGGCATCCGCCACCGCCTCGGGGGATTGAATGACGTGCAGTCCGAGGTTCAGCGCGTTGCGACGGAAGATGTCCCCGATGTTGTTGCCGCAAACAACCACCAGCTCCAACCCGACTTCTTCGGCGACCCCTTTCAATCCCGCCGGGCTCATTTCCCGCGACGAGCCGATAGCGAATCGTTCACCGCCGACGACGAAGGTATCACCCGCGTGCACTCTCTTGCGGAAATCCGGCATCAGGTAGCGAAAGGCGCCCTTCTTCCATCTTTCGTCCAACTTGTCGAGACTCTCGGACACGCAATCCGCGGCGGGCGTGATCTGATCCGTATCGATGGCGTCGAGCTTACGTCCCGGGCGTTTGGGGTCCCAGAAGATGAGGGCCTTGCCGGTGATGAGCCCTCGGCGATTCTCGTCCCCGGAGCTCGTGGTCTGGATCGAGGACGCCAGACTCGATGGCGTTACTCCGGGCCGGAGGCGGGCTCGCTGAATGGTTTGCACGTCTACTGAGATTATACAAAAGAGGAGCCCCGGGCCGTTGGTCTGGCCCAGGG
>JBOGJF010000406.1:0-2355 GCA_050747785.1 Vicinamibacteria bacterium | reverse complement strand
TCCCAGGGCTCCTCCCAGCTCTTCTGGTTGACCTTCCGATTATCGGGCATCTGCTTCTTGCTCTCATATCTTTTGATGTTCCCGGCTTTTTTGGTCTTGAGATACCGGCAACCCGACCGGCCCCGCTTCTACCGAGTTCCGGGAGGAACCATCGCGGCCTGGGCAGCCACGGTCCTCTGCACGTTTTTCATCGGGGCGGGCACGGTGTTGTTCTTCGTCCCTTCTTCCTCGGTGGAAAACGGACTCGAGGAGAGCCTCCTTCTCCTCGCACAAACCGTTCTCACCGTGGTGGTCGGTTGGTGGCTGATCCCGAAGTCAGAGGTCGGGCTCGTCTCCACGAAGGAGAACTCGTCCGAGCGGCGTTAAAGAGCAAGCTCTGACTCGCATCGCCGAGAACGCACGCCTTTCGCCCGGCTCGGTTTCGCATCGTCGGAGTTTTCGCGGGCGCTAGCCAGCGAAAACCTTGATGTGTCTGGGGCGGACATAGACCGTGCTCCCCGGCTGAATTTTCATCGTGGCGAAACGCTCTTGCGAGAGCTCCGCGTATAGGGATTGGCCGCTCCCCGGCGTCAACTCGACGCGGACGACCGAACCGGCCGAATGAACGCGTTCCACCTTGGCGAGAAGCGCCGGAAGCCCGTCCGTCTTGGTGTCGATGGTGACGTCGTGCGGCCGGACGAAGACCTTCGCTTCCTGCGGCCCCTGGCGGTCGAGCTCGGGATAGGGTAGCTCGATTGAACCGACCCGCACGGTACCCGCGTCCACGCGGCCGTGGAAGGCATTCACCTCCCCGAGGAAGCGCATGACGAACTCGTTCCGCGGGTGGTGAAAGACTTCGTCCGGAGTGCCGGTCTGCTCGACTCGACCCTCGTTCATCACCACGATCTCGTCCGCGACTTCCAAGGCTTCGTCCTGATCGTGGGTCACGAATACGCTCGTGACCTGAATCTCCTCGTGGAGTCGCCTGAGCCACGCTCGCAGCTCCTTCCGTACCTTGGCGTCGAGCGCGCCGAACGGCTCGTCGAGCAGAAGCACCTTCGGTTCCACGGCCAGCGCGCGAGCAAGTGCTATGCGCTGACGCTGCCCTCCGGAGAGCTGGCTCGGGTAACGGCCGGCCAAGCCGTCGAGTTGTACCAAGCGAAGGAGCCCGTGCACGCGCTCGGCGATCTTCGCCTGAGAGGGTCGCTCGGCTCTCGGCCTGACGCGCAAACCGAACGCCACGTTCTCGAAAACGCTCATGTGGCGAAAGAGAGCGTAATGCTGGAACACGAACCCCACCCGACGCCGCCGCACGTCGGTTCCAGCCACGTCTTCGTGGTGAAACAAGACCGGGCCGCTCCCGGGGTCCGCCTGTTCGAGACCGGCAATGACTCGGAGCAGGGTCGTCTTGCCGGAGCCCGATGGCCCGAGGAGCGCGACCAGCTTCCCCGTCGGCACGGTCAGGTCGACGTGACGCAACGCGCAGAAGTCGCCGAAGTGCTTGGTGACGTTCTGGACTTCGATGCTCATGCCTCGCCCTTTCTTTCCGCCGAGACCTTGAGGTAGGGCGGAGATTGCAGGACGCCCTGCGCCCGCCATGCGACGAAGCTCTTCAAGGCCAGCGTGACGAGCGCGAGGAGAGCGAGCAAGGACGCAACCGCGAAGGCGGCCACAAACAGGTATTCGTTGTAGAGGATCTCCACGTGGAGCGGCATCGTCGTGGTCTTGCCGCGAATCCGGCCACTCACGACGGAGACGGCGCCGAACTCCCCCATGGCGCGCGCGTTGCAGAGGATCACGCCGTACAGAAGCGCCCACTTCACATTGGGCAGCGTCACTCGAAGGAACGTCTGCAGTCCGCCGGCCCCGAGCGTCATCGCCGCCTGTTCTTCCTCCGTGCCTTGCTCCTGCATCAGCGGAATCAGCTCGCGCGCGACGAACGGAAACGTGACGAAGATCGTGGCCAGGACGATGCCCGGCGTGGCGAAGATGATCTGAATGTCCCGTTCTTGCAACCACGGCCCGAACCATCCGTAGGCCCCGAAGAGCAGCACGTAAATGAGTCCGCTGATCACGGGGGAGACCGCGAATGGATGGTCGATCAACGTGATCAGGAGTTGCTTGCCGCGGAACTCGAACTTCGCGATCGCCCAGGATGCGGCCTATCCAAAGATCAAGTTGAGCGGCACGGCGATCCCCGCCACCAGCACGGTCAGCTTGATGGCCGCCCCGGCGGCCGGGTCGTCGAAGCTCGCGAAGTAGGCGCCCACGCCGTCCCTCAGGGCCTCGGCGAAAACCGCCGCCAGCGGCATGAAAAGAAAGACAAGAAGGTATCCCAACGATACCGAAAGCAGCAGCCAGCGGACGGCTCGAGAC
>JBOGJF010000405.1:0-5355 GCA_050747785.1 Vicinamibacteria bacterium | reverse complement strand
CCAAGCCACAGATTCCACCGAACGCCATCGAAGTCTACTACCGCAGAAGCTAGTGCAATAACTCGAAGATCATGAGCGTGGGGTTCGGGAAGCCGAGCCCCGCCGGGATCGCCGCTCCACCGCGGTTGGCGAACAGGATCCGGATGTCGCCGAGCGCCGACTGCGCGTCCGCGCTCGTCCCGAACTGCACGAACGTGACGGAGACGACGTCCGGCGCGAGGATCGGGAACGTGCCTGTGCCGACCTGGCAGACCTGCGGCATCCGGAACCACACGTTGATGTAGTCCTCGTCGCCGGGCCGCCACCTGTTGCGTCCGCGCCCGAAGTTCGCGGGCAGACCATGCTGATCAGCCACGGGGATGTGCGTGACGAGCGTCCCCTGGTCGGTCGTCTCGTCGGTGTCGCACGCCGCGAGGAAGTTGACCTCGACGTCCGTCGCGATGGCGGCGATCGAGATGTACTGCAGCGCGGCGTTGTTCGAGTTCTCGATGCCGGGGACCGTCTCTCCCGGCCCGTTCTTGCGCCAGAAGATGTTGTCCGCGACGACCAGACTCGGCCGGCCGTTCTGCGAGACGGAGACGTACTGCCCCGCCGGATGGATCGAGGTCGCCTGGATGAGAATGCCGCCTGCGATGCCGCCGAGACCGCCGAAAGCCATGGCCCTACTCCTCCTTGCTGGCTACGAGAGCCAGGTGCCGACGCTCACGTCCTGGCCGAGCTTCCCGAGCATGAACTCGTTCGGCTGGCGCTCCTCGACTCGAGTCCGCCCGAGCTGCGGCGAACCGGCGGGGAACGGGTCCACGCGGGTCCGGCCGATGCCGCCGCGTCCGTGCATCCCCCAGTCCATGTACCGCGTGCCCGGCTGGCCGATGCCCCAGCCGTAGCGCGCGTCGTAGTCGGACAGGCCGACCGAGACCGACGGCGCGAGCGCCTGCACGAGGCTCGCGATGCCGAATCCCGAGACGCCTCCGGCGAAGCCGCGCGCGGCGTCCTCGTCGAGGCCCCAGAGCAGGCGGCCGCCGATGAGCCCGCCGATCGTCGCGATGACCGATCGCCAGACCGGCGTGACCGCCGCCGGGAGCTGGCGGACGAGGAAGCCGACACCGAGGATGCCACCGCCGCCGACGAGGCCGGAAAGGAGCAGACCCTTGAGCTGCTCCGGCGTGACGACCTCTCCCAGAACGTCCGCGATGCCGCCGCCGTCCTCGAAGTCGTCGAAGTCCATGAGATGCCGACGAGCCATCTTCTTCCTCCTCATCCCTTCGATGGTCTGGATCAGTTCCACGCGATGCACGCGTTACCGCTTGCGCCCTCGACGACCCTTGCGCTTGCGACGGCCGCCGAGCTTCGAGCTCATGCACTTGCCGAACTGGGACCAGGACGTCGGTCCCTTTCGGATGCATGCGTTGGAGGCCGCTCTGAACCTCCGGTTCTGCGCCGTGAGCTTGCGAGCCATCGGCCTACGCGAACGTTCCGTCCGCGCGACGACGACGGCAGACCTTGAAGCAGCTCTTGCGAGCGCTTCCACCGGACTTGCGACGCCTGCGGTGCTTCCGACGCTTGGCCATGTGGTTCCTCCTACTGGACGACCAAGGCGTACCTCAGGAGTTAACGATCTGTCAAGGGCCTGCGTTGCACGGGAAACAATCCGTGCTCCCGAAGCCAAAAAGAAGCCTTTTCGTGTTGACGATTCGTCAGGCGTTGACGGCGCGTGGCTCTTCGATAGGATGCGCGCATGGTCGACGGTCTCGCTGAGCTCGATCACGACGCCCTCTGGGACGCTGTCGGCACGAAGAACTGGGAGCGCGTCGGAGAGATCCTCAAGGAGTCGGGATACGACTTCGAAGATCTCGGGATGCTCGCGCTCCAAGCGCGCGACGACGACGCCGATTCGGACGGCGACTGATCTACTTCCAGAACTTCGCCATCAACGCGCCGAGTCCTGCCACCGCGATCCAGTTCTCGAGTTGTGGGCTCCGAGGTTCGAGTCCGTGGCACCACGAGACGAAGTGCTCGCAGTTGAAACTGAACCGCCACGGCAGCTGTCCGATGCACGAGCGCGCGCGATCGAGCACGACGCTCGGCGGGTACGACCCCAGGTAGCCGTCGACCCGCACCGGATTGCCGCCCGCGAACTCCTCCCACGATTCTTCGACGACTCCGCCTTTCGCGTTCGGCAGCGAGATCACGTCCGGCGCGCCGTGACGCACGACGTCCGAGACGAGACCGTAGTGGCGGATGAAGATCGGAGCCGGCACCGAGACGACGTACGCGGACGGAATCTCGATCGGGCCGAGGATGGGGCGCGGAGGAAAGAGCGGCCTCACGCTGCGAGTCTACGCCTTGGCCGATTCGCCGCGGAAGACGCGCGCCGGCGGGACGCAGTACTGCAGCGCAATGTTTGCGTCCTCGAGCGCGCGCCCCGCCTCGAGGTAGATGCCGATCACGCGGATGTGGTCCTCGGTTGCGGGAGAGCCGTCGTCGGTGACGATCGTGTAGGTCATCGACGTCTCCGCGCCGCGATCCACCAGACCACTAGACTCGTAGCCGCTCCACCGAGGACGATGCCGACCCAGGAGACACGGCGCGGCTGGATGACCGGCGGCGCCGGCGCCGCCTCCTCTGGCGGAGGTGGGGGGGCCTGCGGCTGCGGCTCTACCGCGGGTCCGGGAAGCGTCGGTGGCACGTACGTCGTGGTCCCGCGGCCGAAGAGCGCTGGCGGCGGAGTCCGCACCCCGTAGTAGATGAGAGCTCCTCGGGTCGCCGGACCGTAGATTCCGTCGATGTCGTCTCCTTCGTATCCGGCGGCGTCCTGAAACGCCTTGACGAGGTCCCGGTCGTATCCGTAGCAGACCTCTCGCGGGACCGACGCTCCGCCCGACCAGGAGCACCCCTGCCATCGTCCGTCGACCAGCACGCAGCAGGTCCGGTAGATGTGCGCGGATACACGTGGCGCGAGCGCGCGCGATCGGTCCGGATCGTATCCGGACAGGACGCCGGCGATGCCAACGAAGGTCATGCGGCGATCTCCGCCGCGAGTAGCGCGGCAGCGCCGGCGAACAACCCCGACCAGATCCCGACGCCGGCGCCGACATAGGCACTCACCGCGGCCGCGGTAGCGATGAAGGCGATCTTCATGCCGGGCATCGTGCCTTCGCCTTCGTCCACGGGCATCGCTTCCGACACGCGGTTCGAAGCGCCTTCGCGGCGAGTTTCGCGCGGCGCTGCTGCTTCGCGCGCGCAAACGCCGCCTTCATGCCGGCGCAGTCGAGCTTCCCCGCCTTCGTGCAGATCGGGTACTTGCGACCCTTCGGATCGAGAAAGCAGCTAGCGCGCAGACGTCGGCGTTCGCCGACGCGCTTGGGCGCTCGCGTCGTCCAGCTGATTCTCCGCCGAGCTCCGCTCGGCGCCGACAGCCCTCAACCAAGCCCGCTCATGCGTCTCCTCAGTTGATGTACAAAAAGCCGTCGTCGCCAACGTACAGGCTCTGCTCGCCGTACGCGTGCGCCGCGTCGGTCAGTTTCTTGCTGATCGCCCGCGGGATGTCGAGGTCCCAGAACCCGGCACCGTGACGGTTTCTGGTCAGCCAGAAGTTGTGCCCGACGTCGTCGTCTTCGAGTCCGGCCTTCGTGATGAGGCCGTCGTTCTCTTCGGCGAACGCGTGGACATCTTTGTCCATCTGCTTGAGCGCCTCGACCGCGATGTGGCTGATGTCGTAGTTCTCTTCGAGCGGAATGCCTTCGTCGTCGGTGCTGCTCCAGAGCGCCATTTCGACGTACTGGCGCGTGAGCAGGTCGGCCGAGGACATGCGATGCGCCTTCGCTCCGAGTCCGTGCTTTCTCTTCTTCATTCTCTTAGCCATGTCATCGCCCCTCGTCGAAATGCACGCGGCTCGCCGCCTGGTTCAGCTTCCAGAGGTCGTCGAGCATCTGGTCGGTCTTGCTCGAGAGCGTCGCCGGAGCGTCCGTCCCCGACTCGTGAGCAGCTTGCTTGAACCAGCCGTGAGCGTGCTCGAGCGCCTGGTAGGCCTTTTTCAACGCCTTGCGGCCTTCGGCGTTGTAGCGGTTCATCGTCTTCGCGTTCGCCATGTCACCGTCTCCTTCGTCGCTTGCGCCGCCGCCTCGAGTACGTCCCGACCGATCGACCGTTGCAGATGACTCGAGGCGAATGCCGCTGGAGCGCGACGGCCGCCTTGCGCTCGGCCGACGTCAGCGGCTTGCGCTTCTGCCGAGTGGCCTCCGCGATCACTTCCCGATCCGTCATTCTTCGGCAGCGCATCAGGTGCCCACGTCCGCATCTTCGATCGGCTGGTCCTTCGCGGCAAGACCGGCGATGAGGTAGCCGTCCTTCTCCTGGACGGGCACGACGAACGCGCTGTTTTTCATCTCGCGGCGATCGGCGCCCTTCGGGATCTTCCAGCGCAGACCGACGAAGACGCCGTGAGGATCACGGGGGCGGACGTCGGAGAAGTCGCCTTCGACGACGGGTCGGCCCTGGAATCTCGTCGGCAATCCGATCATCGGCTGCTCGCGGATCTCCGCGGCGCGGTACTTGCGCTTCGGGAGGAAGACGATCGCGACGCGCCGCTTGTGCGCCTCCATCTCATGACGCACGAACTCCCAGTTGCGGCCGGAGTAGCTGAACGTCAGATCGTAGTTCCGGGGCGGCCGGCGTCCCGGCACCTTCGTGTAGTCGTAGAAGCGCATCGAAGGGAAGTGATCGAAGAGCCCGGGCGCGAAGATCTCCCACGGGATGTCACTGAGGACGTTCATCCGCACGAACGGTTCGTCGCCGCGCTTCGTCGAGTTCGTCTGGTGTTGCTCGACGCGAGCGACGATCGCGCGCAGGAAGTGCCGCGGCCGCGCGAGTAGCGCTTCGCACCTCTGCCGCTTCACCCGCATCGAGTAGGCGTAGACGTTGCGCCCGGTGTGCGCGAGGCACGCCGCCCGGCATTCCGGGCTCGAGCCCAGACAGAACGTCGACTTCGACGTCGAGAGCGGTCCGACCGTCGTGAGCGCTCCCTCTGGAACGCGGCGCGCACCGAGGACGTGCGGCAGAAGATTCAGCCCCTGCACGTCCGACGGCTTCTCGGGCGTCTCCTTCGCCGTCTTGTAGTTCTGGCCGAGAAGCGTCTCCGCGAGCCCGCGGGGCGTCGCGTAGGCCTTCAGGCCCTTGTCGAAGAACGGACGGAGCTCGGCGTAGGCCTCCTCGAGGGAGAGCGACATCACCTCCCGATCGAAGTCACGGATCGGCGCGAGGCCGGAGAGACGGAGCGCGTCGGAGGACTGCCGCCTGGGGTCCGCGGCGAGCTCGCCGACGTCGGTGCTCGAGGTCGGATCGCGCTCGATCTGGACG
>JBOGJF010000404.1:0-5400 GCA_050747785.1 Vicinamibacteria bacterium | reverse complement strand
GGAGTCGCTCGAGAGCGTTCCGCTTCAAGAAGTCTCGGTACTCCGATAGAGCGAAGGCAGCGATGTCTCCGGTTTCCTCGAGGGCGGCCTCCAAAACATGGAGGATGATGAGATGGGCCTCCGCCTCCTTCGCGAGAGACAGGGCGTACTCGAGTGCCCTTGTCGAGGAAGGCGAAAAGTCGATGGGACATAGAATTTTCTTGAAGAGAGCCTTCGTGGACGCCGCGGTTCCTTCCGACTCCTTAGCGACCGTCATCACGGGGCAGGTGGCTTTGCGAAGCACCTTCTCCGCAACGGATCCCAGCACCAGTCGCTCGAACCCCCGGCGACCATGGGTACCCAGGACCACGAGATGCGCGGGCAGTTGCTTGGACAATTTCAAGATTTCCTCGACTGCGTCCCCCTCCTCGAGTCGGACTTCCGTCGCGACGCCGATCTCGCGGGCGTGGTGGACGAAGCGACCGAGCTCCTCGAGGGCGCGCTCCCGCGCCCGGGGATCGGGCATTAGGGGTTCGGATAGATAAGGATAGGCCTCCGGCGGCATCAGTAGTTTGGGTATGACATGCAGCACGGACACTTCCGCCCCATACCACTTGGCCAACGCTAGAGCATGATCCAGCGCCCGTCGTGAAAAATCAGAAAAATCAGTGGGGCAAAGGATCTTCTTTATCTCGATCATAAGATGCCTCCCATCCGACTCAGGCGTCTCTCCTCCAATGCGCCACCGCGTAGTTCTGGCCCGGAGCATACTCCAAATCCAAGGTGCCTTTGAAATCGCGGTGGAGTGCCTTGCCCAGTCGGGCGATCAGATGCTCATTCGTGGCGTACACGAGCAGCTCTCCGCTCTCTTCTCTGACTCGGATGATTCGCTCCAGGGGATGCTCCCGCTCGACCTCCCGCGCGAGCCCTTCGATTCGCCTAAGGATATCCTCGTGGTGTGCCGCTAGAAAGCCACCGCTCAGCCTAAGTACGCCCCCCGGATAATCTTGCTGCGCTCGTAGACAGGCCGGGCAGAGCCTGCGTTGCTGGATGGATTCCGCCCCTCGCGATCTCTTCCACACGCCTTTTTGGAAGACCAAGCCGCAGCCAGGGCACTCGGTGTTCGAACGGTACTTCTTCACCGGACGATAGGGATCCTCGACTCGCGGCCTCATATCCTTGCGAAACACCTCGCTTACCCTAAATCGTTGCCTCATGAGAGCCTCCAGTTCTCCCGGGTTGCTGTGAACGGGGCCACGCACGCTATCAAACCCCGTACGTCCCGCGCTCCACGCGCTCCAGTGCCTCGTCGAGCGCCGCCGCCCGATCCACAAGCGCGCTCATGAGCTGCGAGCAGAGCTCCCTCTCCTCCACGACCAGGGTCGAGTCCGTATTCTCACTCAACGGGGTGTTGTCACCTCCGCTTTTCAGCTCTTCCGGCTCCGGCTCCGTCTTAAGCCCGGCGAGGCGCTTCTTGACACCGTCGAGCTCCCTAGCAAGCCGTGTTCTTGACAGCTCCAGATCCACCATCGCGCACCTCCTCGAGTCAGCACCGCTGATCTTGGATTGCACGGGGCGTACCAACCGTTACCGACGCTCGGGCACGCGTAAGCCAGCTAGTTATTCCAAGCAAAGAACTTCGTGCCCACCCACGCCGCATGCGGAGCGCTTCCCGCCGGCCCGGGGCCGAACTGCGCGAAAAGCCCCGCCCACCGGGTGAGGCAACCCTTCTTGCGACCTCGCTGTCCTTGTGCGTATAGTTCCTGTTCCATGAACGCGTAACGGGACTGGACAAGAAAGGACGAGAACTACATGACCAAGGCGAACTGGGGCGGACTCGCCTCAACGCTCACGTCCAAGCTCAAGCTTCAATCCACTCCCATCGGCATCACGTTTTCGAGGGAGGCGCCTGCTAACGCGCCGAGGTTCGCCGGTCGCATGCCTGATCCGATGCCCGACGGACGTACCGGTGCGGTGCCGGCCGGGTGTGTTTTCTGGATGAAGGCCGCGGATCGCACCTTCACTACCGTTGCCGAGGACCACGGCAACTGCAGCGTGGGCAGCGTGACTCACGGCTTCAAGACTCTCGAGGAAGTCTCCTCGAACAGCGACGTTGCCGCCTTGCTCGAGAGCGGTTGGGTGACCATGGACGCCGTGCCGCACATACCGGTGGTCAAGACCAAGCATCCGTTCGTCACCTACGGCCCACTCGAGCAGGCTACGGTGGATCCCGACGTCATCCTCATCCGCGTCAACGCCACCCAGCTGATGATATTGCATGACGCCCTGCCCCAGCTCCGCTTCGAAGGAAAGCCACAGTGTCACATCGTTGCCATCGCCAAGGAAGAGCGTCAGATTGCGGCGAGCGTGGGCTGCATGCTGAGTCGCGTGCGAACGGGTATGTCACCAAACGAGATGACATGTGCCATACCGGCGTCGAAGCTCGCCGATGTCGTCGAGGCCGTCGGCCGGACCTGCGCTGCGGACGGGAGGGTGGCCACCTATGCGGCGGAAGACTCGAAACGATTCGCTTGATACTCGGTAGGCCGGAGAGGGTTAGAGCAACTTGTCCAGATTGACGTAGGAGATCCGGAACTTGGGAAGTTTCGACCGAAGCTGCGACACGAGAGCCGTTGCGTCATCGGGCCCCTTGAGCGCCACGTTGGCACGGAACTGCACCTGACCGTTCTCCATATCGAGGCGCTGGATCGCAACCCCTTCGGTCAATCCCCCGACCACATCGAGGACGCTCTCCCCGGACTGTTCGAAGAATCGCTCGCCCTCTCCCGCCACAGTCAACAATAGATTGTGCCGCCGCGCCTTCCGGCTGAGCAGGCCGCGACCCACGACGAATACCGTGGCGACCAAGACCGCGACCAACGCGAAGGATCCGTGCTCTGCTCCGAAAGCCAGCCCCACTCCGATGCAAAAAAACAGGTAGACGAGTTCCTCGGGAGTCCTGATCGCAGTCCGGAATCTTACGATCGACAAGGCTCCGACCAACCCCAGCGACAGCGCCAGGGATGACTTCACGACGAAAATCATCACCACGGTGATGACCGTCAGCACCGGGAAGATATTCGCGAGATTCTCTCGGTTGGACATCGACCCGCCGAAGCGCAGGTAGAGCGCGCGGAGGTAGATCCCCACCAACCCGCCCATGATCATGTTGAGGGCGCACAGAACGACCAGACTGACCTCTGGGGTCAGACTCTCGTACCAATTTGTTATTTCCGCCAGAATGGATGACACGGTCTAGTTCGCCTCCCAGAGAGCACTCCACTCCAGGCCGGCCTTGACTCTTGCCTTGAACCCTCGCGGATCACCGAGAACGACCCGCCCGTTCGACTCGAGCATCCGGGCACTCGCGGATACGCCACCGCCGGGCGCGCGGGGATCGGTGCCGTCCACGGTGTAGTAGATGCCCCCGGCGTCTCGGTCGGGGACGCTCGCCTCCACGCTCCCCTCGCCGAGGACGATCTGGGGTGGATCGACGTTCGGGTAGTAACCTTCCTCCCGGAGAGAATCCAGGAACTGTTCCACGTTCCCACGCATGCGGTCGGCGACTCTTTCCACTTCCGGATAGAACGTGTTCTCGCGGGTTCGGGTCCCAACTCCATGTTCCTTTCGCGCGTCGCCCCATCTCGCCGACTCGGCGACCACCGCGTCCTCGATAAACTCGGCGAGCGTCCACCAGCGAGCGAGGGAGTTTTCCTCGGTGAGGGCCCCCTCTCGAAAGCAATGCCGAAAGACCCGGTCCGCGAACAAGATCATGAAATCGTTGCTCTTGCGCAGCGAGTGCCAGAGGCCGACTATGCTCGCCTCGTTCGATCGTTCGCCCGCGCGGAATCGAGGATGGACCCATGCCGCCGGGGCCGGCCCGGACTCCCAGCTAAATTCGGAGTCCCAGACGAAGAACTTCACCGGCGAGGGTGGGCTCACGCGATGACCGGCAAACCAGTTGTACTCCGGCCAGTCGGTCCCTCGCATGTACCAACAGAGGATGAGATAGTCCGCGAACTCGGTCACATCGAGATACCGCATCAGCTCCTGGTAGTTCGACGCGATTCCCATGTCCTTGTCCTTGAGCGGCCCGGTCAAGTATTTCCATCGGGTCGAGTCCCCGTGCATCACGCCGTCCTCGTTGATGCTGAACCAGTCCTCCATGACGCCGCCCGAATGCGCGGCGAGAAACCAGGTGTCCGGCCGCTCGCAGGCATTGTACAAACCCCAGTAGAGCCCGTTGATATAAAGGTGCACGAACGTTCCATGGGAGCCGAGACCCGACATGGCAATCTGGGTGTCGCGCGCCCACTGGTCTCTCAGGTACTCCGTTCGGTCCGGAAACCAGTTCGTTGCCCAGGAGCGGTTCTTCCCAGAGCGCAGCACGATGCGATCGTAGACAGCGGCTGCGGTCTCGCCGTTCAGGGGTGCGTCCTGAAAGATCGGGGATCTCAGCTTTCCGGCTCCAAACTCGTTCTTGAATACGAGCCGGAAAGCGCGCTTCACCAGACGCCAGCTGTGGCCCTCCACGCCGGCATCCACCTGCATGTTCCGGGCGGGACGATCGGGGTAGATGAGCTCGATGGACCCGGGTACGAGATTTCCCTCGCGGCTTCCAGTCCGACTTCCCTCCAGGCTGCCACCCCAATAGATGCCGCTCGCCATCACGTCCGTGCGGCCGCTGCCGTCGGGAAGGTCGACGCGACGGAACAAATCGCCCGGATCCAGTACGAGGGAAAGGCTGGGAATCGCTTTCAGGCCTCGCCGGATCGCGAATCGATGACCGGGCTCGTCCACCACGGCCGGATCCATCTCGTAGTCGAGCGTGACGTTCTCCCCGATCCCGCTGGGAAGCTCCGGGTTGGGGTACCCGGGGATACGTGACGGCTGCCTCAGAACGTCCTCGATGTAGATGTATGTCTGTGTGTCCACGTTGCTGCTAAGCATGCCGTCCTTGTAGGCCACCGCCCGAAGCGTCGTGGTTTCGTCGACTTCCACGGCCACCGGGTTCGCATCACCGTGTCCATGAACAGGAGTCGGGAGACTACTATCCAAAGTATAGCGGATGCGCGCCCCGGGCGTCTCCGAATGAATCAGAACGGTAATCGGAGCCGAGTAGAAGCCGCGCTTGTGGTTGAATCGGGTATCGCCGACCTGCTGAGCGCGCAGAGTCTGGGCTTCTTTCACTGCCGCGGGGCCCCACCCCATCCCACTCCTCGGTGCTCCCTCAATCCTCGCTCGGGAGCTTCCAAGCGCTGACGGCTCCGGCTCGCCCTTCCGCCTTCGCTCGCTCTCCACTTTGATGGCTTCGGCGGACCCGCCGTAGCCTTGGCGGAGGCGGGCCGGCGACTCCTGTAGCTGCGGCCTCACTCTTCGTTCGGCCGCGGCCTCCGCTCGACTGGCTCGCTGCGGCCGGCG
>JBOGJF010000403.1:0-6182 GCA_050747785.1 Vicinamibacteria bacterium | reverse complement strand
GTCTTCCGGGAGCCGCTCGTATCGAATCCCCTCGCTCTTCAGAAAGGACTCCACTTCCGAGTCGGGATAGGACTGTCCCCAGAAAGCGTGTTCCAGAACGAAGCGGCGCGGGTGACCCAGAAGCGTGTTGTAGGCCCAGAGTGCCGCGCCCACCGCGCCTCCCCCATCCCCCGCGGACGGCTGAATGAAGACATCCTCGAAGGGTGTTTCCCTGAGAATGCGTCCGTTGGCGACGCTATTGAGGGCAACGCCACCCGCCATGCAGAGTTTGTTGAGTCCCGTCTGCCGGTGCAGGTGGTTCGCCATGTCCAGCAGGACTTCCTCGGTGACGCGTTGCACGCTCGCCGCCACGTCGGCGTAGTGCTGGTTGGTCCGGCAGAGCTCCTCGTAGTTCGCCGGCGGCTCGCCGAAATAGGTCGGGAATCCCGACTCCTTGGTAAAGAAGAGTAAGTCGGAAGGGCGAGGCTCGCCGAATAGATCCACGAAGCGCCGCGTGTAAGACTCCTTGGTCGAGCGATGGAAGGCGAAGTACTCCATGTTGAGGTGGAACGATCCGTCCCCGTTCTTGTTGATGAGCTTGTAGACTTCCTCGACGTAACGGGGCTCTCCGTAAGGAGCCATCCCCATCACCTTGTATTCGCCTTCGTTGACTTCGAAGCCGAGAAAGGCCGTGAAAGCGCTATAGAGAAGTCCCAGCGAGTGCGGGAACTCGATCTGTCGCTCGAGCTTCACTTCGTTTCCTCTCCCAACGCCGTAGCTCGCGGTTGCCCACTCCCCTACGCCATCCACGGTGAGGATGGCCGCCTCGTCGAACGGAGAACAAAGATAGGAGCTTGCCGCGTGAGACAGGTGGTGCTCCGAGAACAGAATCTTCTCGCGGGGCACTCCGATCTTCTCGGTGATGAGCGCGCTCACCCAGAGCTTGTCCAGCAGCCACGTAATCATGGCCTCGCGGAACACGGGCAGCGCACGCGGAAACATCTGCAGCGACGTCATTAAGATCCGCTCGAACTTCTGGAAGGGTTTTTCGAAGAAGGCGACGTAGTCCAGATCCTCCCCTCGGAGGCCCTCCGACTCCAGGACGAATCGGATGGCGTGGATGGGGAAACTGTAGTCGTGCTTCTTGCGGGTGAAGCGTTCTTCTTCCGCCGCCGCCACCAGGACGCCGTCCTTCAGCAGCGCCGCCGCGGCATCGTGAAAGAAACAGGATAGCCCTAGAACGTACACGGGTTAGAACTGCCTTCGGGCGGTCGACTCCGTCGGGTGCGGCGCGGTTCGCTCACGCCAATAAGAACCCCCCTTGGGCACGTGCAAGTGCAGGGGGTCCTTGAACACCTTCACGATGACGGCAAAGAAAGGAACGATCAGAATGTAGAAAAGCGTCAGGAGGAGCCGGCTTTGAAAGTTACCTATCTTCCTGGCGATAACCTTCCATCGCTCCCAGGCTCTGCTCGCTAGACTCCTTTCAATGCCGCGGGGCCCCACCCCCGCGGCTCGCCCTCCGGCGACTTCGCGCCTGCGGGCGGGTTGAGGACTCCTCGACATGGCTATCACCACAAAACGGCTTCGTCTCGACGTTGGAAGCGGGCCCGAGAAGGGCCGCAGGGTAGACGCAAGGCCCGAAGCTTACTCCATACGCCGCACTTTATCAATGGTTTACCCGGTTCGCGGAGATCCAGGTTGGCGGCCGGTTTCAGAGCCATTTTCCCCCTTGTCCCGCCCGCCGCATCTCACCTAAAATACACCCTCTCAACACTATCTCTTTAGCGAAGCGTGATTTGAGGGAAAGGAACCAGGTGTCGGTCAACCCACCGGACCACCGGGGCTCGGCGAAAGAGGACGCCGCCGGTCTGGATCTTGCCCTGCGGAGCGACCTTATCATCGAGGAAGTCGCCGAGGAGGGAACCCAGTACTTTGTCATCAAAGATCCCGCTCAGCACCGCTTCTTCCGCATCAAGGAGCTCGAGCACTTTTTGATTACGCAGTTCGACGGCAAGACCTCCTTCGAAGAAGTAAGACGGCGGGCCTCGGACACGCACCGCGTCCTCGTGAGCCAGGAGGTCCTGGGGCGTTTCGTTCAGAAGTTCGTCGATCTCGGGCTCTTGGTCGACCAGAGACAAAGCGCGGTGGGAGAGCATTTCGCATCTCCCGCCAACGGGCGCCAGGCGGGTCGGTGGTCGCGCATCCTCTTCTTCAAGGTCCCGCTCGTTCACCCAGAGCGGTTTCTTGCTTGGCTCTATCCCAAAGCGAGATGGTGTCTGACTCCGGCTTTTGTCGGCTTCATGGTGCTCACCATCGTGACGGCGGTCGGCGTCGTCGTCGTGAATCGGGAGAGCCTGGTCTTCGGTCTCCGCACGATCTTCGGCATCGAAAGCTTTCTCCTTATCTACGTCACGCTCTCGGTCGTGACCGCGCTTCACGAGCTGGCGCACGGCGTCACCTGTCGCCATTTCGGTGGAAGAGTGCAGGACATGGGATTTCTGTTCATGTACTTCGTCCCATGTTTCTACTGCAACGTGAGCGACACCTACCTGTTCAAAGAGAAACGCCAACGCTTATGGGTCATCTCCGCGGGCGCGTTCTTCGAGCTCTTCATCTGGGCCCTCGCGGTGTTGGCCTGGAGAGTCATCGCGCCGGAAACCTTCTTGTCGCGAGTCTGTTCCATCGTCATTGCGGTCGGGGGCGTCAAGGCGCTCTTCAACTTCAACCCACTCATCAGGCTCGACGGCTATTACCTGCTCGCCGAATATCTCGGTATCGCCAATCTGCGCAAGGAATCGCTCGCCGCTTTGTGGCGCGGCTTCCGTCGCCTCGTTCTTAACCTTCCCGCCGCACCGCCGCGCGCGGAGCTGGCCGCTCGTCAGATCTTCTCGCTCCGTGGCGATCGATTCGTGACCCTTTTCGGAGCGGCCGCCCTCACCTACACGGTGCTGCTGGTCGGCTACATCGTCTTTCTATCAGGCGGCTGGGTCTTCGAAGAGTTTGGCTCGAGCGGCCTGGGCGCTTTCGCGCTGGTTCTCGTCGGTCTGCTTCACAAGCCGGCTGCCGAGGCGGCATCGAGCGCCCAAGCGGCAAGCAAGGAGAAGTGGGTCGAGCTCGGTAAGCAGAAAAAGCGCAGACGATTCGTTTCCCTTTGGAGCCTCGCGATTCTAGGTGTGGCCTTCTGTCCGTGGCAGCTCCGTATATCGAGCGAGCTGGGTCTCCTGCCCCAGAATCGGGTTACCGTGCGCGCACCCGCCGACGGTCGGATCGCCCAGATCCATTTTTCGGAAGGAGAAGACGTCGCGGCAGGGGATCTCCTGCTGGAGTACGACTCCACGGCGCTCGCTCTCGACAAGGAGACCAAGCGGGCCGAGCTGGCGAGAGCCACCGAGGAGCTACGGCTCCTCGAGAAGGCCAACCCGACCTCGCAGGAAGAGATTCGCGTCCAGGAACGCGCCTTGGAGACCGCCCGGGCGCGGACGGTCGCTTCGAAGCAGGAATTCGAGCGCGCCCAGGAGCTCTGGTCCAGTGGCCTCGTTGCCCGGGAAACGTTCGATCAGGCCCTGGCTCAGCTCCAGGAAGCGGAAAGCGAGCAACGCCGACAAGAAGCACAAGTGCAGCTGGTCAGCAAGGCGAGCCCCGCGAGCCGCACCGAGCAGATCGAGGTGCTCCACCTGCGGGATCCCGAGGCCCAAAAAGCCGTCATTCATAGGCTCGAGGCGGAGCTCGCGCGTCTGGAGGATCTCTTGACCCGCAGCCGCATCTTCGCTCCGATCTCCGGCACCTTGACGACCTACCGCTTCCAGGAAAAGCTCGGCGAGTTCCTGGAGGAAGGCGACTTCGTCTGTGAGATCGTCGACGACGAGCGGGTCGTCATCGAGATGCCAGTTCCGGAAAAGGAGATCGACGCCATCGAGCTCGGCCAACCGGTGAAGTTCAAGGTGCGGGGCTACCCAAGCCTCAGCTTCCGTGCCGAGGTGACCGAGATCGCACCCATCGCCGAACGCGGTGGGGACGGCACCGAGGGCGCGACGATTCTCGTGCGCGCTAGCGTCGACAACGAGGACCGGCTACTGAAGCCGGGCATGACGGGAATCGCGAAGATCTACTCCGGCTGGACGATCGTGGCCCACGTTCTGACGCGTGACATCATCCGTTTCATCCGAACTGAGTTCTGGCTATGAGCTAGCCTCGAACTCCCCTCCGGATTCTGCCAGCAATTTTAGAACATCGTGATCCAGCACCAGCGTTGGCAAGACGGTGAGCAGGACGAAGCTTCCGAGCGGCAGTCCTAATATCGTCAAAGTGGCCTCCGTAAGATAGCGGCGCGCCGCTTCGACTTTGGCGGGGGTCCGGGGAAGATAGCATGCCGAAAAATGGTTTGAAATCTGTCGCAAGCCCTGGCCGCTACACAAGGTAGGTGTGGACGGGCAACCCCCGTCTGCGGTAACTTATTTTGGAGGTCATTGTGGGTCAATTCCTGGGTGGAAGCGCCTATGCCATGGCCAACCAGATCACCGATGGCTACATCTTGTTGACACCGACCGTGCTCAGACGTTTCGGCCGCGCCGAGCTGACACAACTCCAGTTCGAGCTCCAGAAGCTGCTGACTATCTTGAGGAGCAACCAACCCATGCCCGACGACACCCAAGCGCTGCAGGCTTATCATCACAAGATCGGCCGCATACGCGGCGCGTCTCTGGTGATACAGAATCAACTCTCATTGAAGAAGTAGCCTCCTAAAGAAGGCCGGGGGTTCCCAACATGATCGTCGACTGTGCCGTCTATCGTGAAGGCAAGCGATTGCCGGGAGATCTCACCGCCGAGGCAGCGTCCAAGATGCGCGGGGACCCTGATGCCTTCGTGTGGATCGGGCTCCACGAGCCGACACCGGAAGAGTTCGAGGTCGTGCGGAGTGAGTTCGATCTCCACGAGCTGGCGGTTGAAGACGCCATCAAGGCCCATCAACGGCCGAAGCTCGAGCGGTACGACGACTCGCTGCTCCTAGTCCTGAAGACCGCGCGATACGATGACGTCGAAGAATGCGTCGTGTTGGGCGAGATCTTGCTCTTCTTGGGGCCCGGCTTCATCGTCGTCGTGCGACACGGTGAGGCAAGCCAGCTCAGGGAGGTTCGCCGGCAATTGGAGAGCCGGCCGGAGTTTCTGACTCTCGGACCGAGCGCCGTCCTTTACGGCATCGTCGATCGCGTCGTGGACGACTATGTGCCCGTCGTGGATGGCGTCGAGCAGGACATCGAGGAGGTGGAGGAGCAGGTATTCTCCTCCGAACGGAGCAACCCGGCCGAGCGGATCTACTACCTGAAACGAGAGGTCCTGGAGTTCAGACGAGCCACGACGCCGCTTCTCAATCCGCTCAGCCAGCTGGCCACTCAACCCCTACCACACGTCAACCCTGAGGCCCGCCAGTACTTTCGGGACGTTTACGATCACTTACTGCGTGTCAGCGAACAGGTGGATGGTTTCCGTGATCTCTTGACCAGCGTGCTGGAAGCCAATCTCACCCAGATGAACGTTCGTCAAAACGAAGACATGCGTCGGATTTCGGCGTGGGTGGCCATCGCGGTCGTACCGACCCTGATCGCTAGTATTTACGGCATGAATTTCGAGCACATGCCGGAGCTCAGGTCGCCGTTCGGCTACCCCGCGGTCATGGTCTTCATACTCTTGGTATGTTCTTCGCTGTATGCTTTCTTCCGGCGGCGGGATTGGTTATGAACTCCGCGAGGGACGAGGAGGCAAGCTCGAGGTGATGAAGCTCCGCATGCTCCGCAATGGGTGGCTCGGGTGTGCCGTCGCGGCTCTCCTTGCCGCCCCTTCGCTGGTCTCGGTGGGACGAGACCCGTCGTCCGGCGAGCTCTCTAGCGAAAACGTCCGCTTCTCCGTGCGGTACAAGAACCAGGTCTCTTCCTACCGCGTGAATGGAGTCTTCGTTCTCCCGGGGGAATCGCTATCGATAGAAGTCATCGACTCAGGCGCCGACGACCACGAGATGGAAGCGTCGGCGGGCTCGCTCACTCGTCGATCTTCGAAGTCATGGGAATGGTCCGCCGCTCGCGAAACCGGACTCTACCGCCTGGTCGTGCGCCAGGTTCGGGGTGACACCCTCACGCTGAACGTCTTCGTCATGGTCCCCTCCGACCGGATTCGGGGTGGACGCATGAATGGCTACCAGATAGGCC
>JBOGJF010000402.1:0-2942 GCA_050747785.1 Vicinamibacteria bacterium | reverse complement strand
GGTGGAGTGATCTTCGAGAAGACTGTCAGGTTGTCGAAAGGCTGAGAGGAAGGAGATGCCATGACGAAGCGAAGCGAGCTCCCCGAGCGGGAGCGTTTGGCGGGAACGCCCGAAGAGCGCGCCGCCTGGCGCAAGTGGGGACCGTACTTGAGCGAGCGGCAGTGGGGGACGGTGCGGGAAGACTACAGCGAAGGCGGTGATGCCTGGAACTACTTCACGCACGACCAGGCACGGTCGCGGGCCTACCACTGGGGGGAAGACGGTCTGGCGGGGATCAGTGATGACCGCCAAATTCTGTGCTTCGCCTTGGCCCTTTGGAACGGCAAGGACCCGATACTCAAGGAGCGCCTGTTTGGCCTTACGAACAGTGAAGGCAATCACGGCGAGGACGTCAAGGAATACTATTTCTATCTGGACAGCACGCCGACCCATTCGTACATGAAGTATCTCTACAAGTACCCACACGCGGCGTACCCCTACGACAACCTCGTCGAGACCAACCGAGAGCGCGATCGCTCTCAGCCGGAGTACGAGCTTGTCGACACCGGGGTCTTCGATGAGGACCGATATTTCGATGTCTTCGTGGAGTACGCGAAGGAATCTCCGGAGGATCTGCTCATCAAGATCACCGCGTGCAATCGCGGGAAGGAGGCGGCTCCTCTCCATGTGTTGCCGACGCTCTGGTTCCGGAATACCTGGTCGTGGGCCGGCGGCGGGTCGAAGCCCATCCTTCGCTCAATGGGAGGAAAGAAGCAGAGCGTGGTCCACGCCCGGCATACCGACCCGCGGTTCCCAGAATCCCTGCCCGACTACTACCTCTATTGCGAGGGCGCTGTGCCTCTGCTCTTCACCGAGAATGAAACCAACTTCGCCCGGCTCTTCGATACTCCCAACCCGACTCCCTACGTCAAGGACGGCATCCACCAGTACGTCGTCCACGGGCAGAAAGATGCGGTGAATCCTGAGGCGGCGGGGACGAAAGCCTCGGTGCACTATCAACTGACCGTGGGGCCGGAAGCCAAGCAGTCTGTCCGGCTCCGTCTGACGCGGAAGGCCCCTAGCGATCTGCGCGACCCCTTCGGGACGTTCGACGCGGTGATGAGCGCGAGGCTCCAGGATGCGGATGAGTTCTATGACTCCCTGACGCCACCGGCCGTCAAGGCCGACCGCGACCGCGCCAACGTCATGCGCCAGGCGCTCGCCGGGATGCTCTGGACCAAGCAGTTCTATCACTTCGATGCGGATCAGTGGCTAGAGGAGCACCACGCTCACCCATTGCACCTAGGCACTCAGCAAGCTCGCAATCGGGATTGGTTCCACATGGTGAACGAGGACATCATCTCCATGCCCGACAAATGGGAGTACCCGTGGTACGCCGCCTGGGATCTCGCGTTCCACACCATCGCCCTCTCGGTCGTGGATCCAGACTTCGCGAAACAACAGCTCGATCTGATGCTCACGCAGCACTACCTCCATCCCAACGGCCAGATTCCCGCCTATGAATGGAATTTCAGCGACGTGAATCCGCCGGTTCACGCCTGGGCGACTCTGTTCCTTCACCGCTTGGAAGCCGCGCTCGGCGGCAACGTGGACTATTCGTTTCTTAAGTCGGCGCTCGCGAAGCTTTCCCTGAACTTCACCTGGTGGGTGAACCGCAAGGACCGCCTCGGCAAGAACGTGTTCGAGGGTGGCTTTCTCGGTCTGGACAACATCGGAGTCTTCGACCGAAGCTCTCCGCTCCCGACCGGTGGTCACCTGGAGCAGGCCGACGGAACGGCATGGATGGCTCTCTTCAGCCAGAACTTGGGGGAGCTCGCGGTGGAGCTCGCGGCTGACGATCCCGTTTACGATGAAATGGCCGCAAAGTTCTTCGAGCACTTCCTCTGGATCGCTTGGGGGATGAACCAGCCGGGTGCGGACGGCATGTGGGACGAGGAGGATGGATTCTATTACGACATCCTTCGCTTTCCTGGCGGAGGCGGTACGCGGCTCAAGGTGCGATCCATGGTGGGTTTGTTGCCGCTCTGCGCCACGAGTGTCACGGAATCCTGGCAACGCGAACGCGTGCCGAAGACGATGGCCTCGAACGAGGAAAGAAGGAAGAAAATGCCTGAGGTCTTCGAGCTCATCCACCCGACCGGTCCGGGACATTTTGGGGTGGCCGACCGCGGAATTCTCGCCCTGGTCAATCCGGAGCGGCTCCGGCGGATTCTCGCCAAGATGCTCGACGAGGAGGAGTTCCTCAGTTCTTACGGGATCCGCTCGCTCTCCAAGTTCCACGAGCAGAATCCGTTCGTATTCCATGTCGGTAGCCAGGAATACCGGGTTTCTTATCTTCCGGGCGAATCCGACTCGGGTATGTTCGGAGGGAACTCCAATTGGCGGGGACCGATCTGGTTTCCGGTGAACGCGCTCATCATCCGGGCGCTTTTGAACTTCTACCTCTATTACGGGGACGGCTTCAAAATCGAGTGCCCCACCGGCTCGGGCCGCATGATGAACCTGTTCGAGGTCGCGAAGGAGATCGGGGAGCGGCTCACCCGGATCTTCCTCCGCGAGGACGGCGGAAGCCGGCCCGTTTACGGAGGTACCAAGAAGTTTCAGGAAGATCCTTACTGGCGAGACCTCATCCTCTTCTACGAATACTTCCACGGTGACAATGGCGCGGGACTGGGCGCGAGTCACCAGACCGGCTGGACCGGCACCGTGGCGAAGCTCATCCAGTTGTTCGGACTTCTGGACGCCAAGACGTTCCTGGAGGGTGGCAAGATGGCGGCCTTCCAGAAGAGTAAGGCCATGAAGTCATGAAGGCCCGATCTGCAAACCCCCTGCTCTACCAGATCAACACCCGCGTCTGGCTGACGGCACGCTCACAAGAGCTGGGCCGCCCGGCGACTCTCGATGACATTCCCGACGCCGAGCTGGATCGCCTGGCCGGGATG
>JBOGJF010000401.1:0-7584 GCA_050747785.1 Vicinamibacteria bacterium | reverse complement strand
GTCCAGGTAGTAATAGTCGTTGTCGGCCCATATCGATTTCCCGGCGTGATAGGCGACATCGGACTCGTCGACGAGGCGATAGATGCGACCGAAGCGGTCGATCAAGTAGTGATAGCTTCCGTGCTGTCTCAGCCAGCGGAGTAGGCCCCGAGTGTTGCTCAGAAGGGAGTCGGTGGCGTCGGGCTCGAAGGGCGCGATGTCGCTCTCGCTGGTGTGGTAGACGATTCCGGCCGGCTTTTCGGTGACGAGGACGGGATCGCCGCCGTCTTTGGGGAAGACGAAGTAGCGCCGCTTCTCGGTCGAGATGTGATACGACGTGAAGACACGCAAACCGTTGCTCCAAAGCTCGCCGAGGGGTCCGTCTTCCACCAGCCAGACTTGTTCGGGAGGCTTGCTCACGCGCGCCGGAGGCTCGTTCGTTGGGCGGGCTGCGCGGTCACGGCTTGCCACCCGACTGGGAGACGAAGTGGTGGGGGAGAAGGAAGGAAGAAGCTGGACAACCGTCTCGACGCCTTGGCGCGCCGCTCGGTAGCCGGTCGGACCGTAGGCATAGGCGACGGAAGCGAGCGCTAGGACGAAGAGAGCCAGGACGGCGTGGCGGGATCTGTAGAGCGCCCAACTGATGTCGGTCGATTTCGGCGTGGAGGTAAGCTTCTGTTTGGCGCGGAGGTCCTCGAGCGCTCCGTAGCAAGCGAGGCGCACCGCGATCGGTTTCAAGGAGCTCGTCCTGCGTAGGAGCTCGGGCTGCCGCTCGTAGACTTCTATGGCTCGTTGGATGAACCGGAGCTTGCTTGCTGGATCGTCGATGGAAGTTGCGAGGCTTTCGATCGCCTTGCGGAGCTGCCGGTCGGGGAGCGGGGCGGGCTGAGGCCTGTTCATCGAGGCTTACTCATGGGAGCAGGCCCGACTCGATCCGATCGTCTACCCGGCGTCTCACCCGCTCGCGGAGGGACTAAGCGTCGTTGACGGCTGCCACCAAGGCGCCTGCTGCCGTGGCCTGCATGGGTCTGGTGGAGAGCCTCACCTCCGAGATCTCGATGGGGCACTTGGATTCTCGAAGGACCTGCTCGAACTTCTCTCGGAAGCCCTTGGGTCGCGACGTTCCGCCGGCGAGGACGACGGGAACCGCTTGGTCCATCCTGGGAACGTGGGACGCCTTGCCTAGAGACTCGTTCAGCTGCTTCACCAGCGTCTGGATGACCTCGTCGTAGTAGATGTGCAATGCTTCCTCGACCTTGTCCTTGGGCTTGCGAGTGAGATCGAGGGAGGCTTCTTTGATCATCTTGACCCGAGTGGCCGATTCCCCGGTGACCGAGCCCGTGCTGCGGTCGATGTAGTCGCCGGCTTTGGTGACGCTGAAGGAAATGACCGGAACCGATAGATAGGCGAGGCATACGTTGCACATGCCTCCGCCTGCAGAGACGCCGATTCCGGTGAAGCTCTCTTTCTCGAGCTCCGAGAAGACGACCGCCTGGCCCTCGTTGATGCTCCGGACACGATAGCCCAAGCTGGTGAGGTAGCTCTTCAGGAACTCCTCGTGGTAGATGAGGTCGGCTGGAGAGTCGACCGGCGCCCCGGGAACCGAGAAGCAGACCAGCTCGTCGCTGGTCTTGGCCTTCTTTAACAGGCCCTGAATGATCACCTTGATGAGAGTCAGCGCATCCGGCTCGTGAGGGTTGATGAGTCCACGGCTCATGGGCCGGCGCGCTTCGGAGTTGAAGAGGCTGGCAAACTTCTCCGCGCTGTTGCCGTACACGAAGAAGTGGCCGTTATCCTGGTAATAGTGAACCTTGTTCTGGAGGAGAATGTTCTCGGTGATGCGGGAGTAGGGAAGTGGCAGAAAGGCGTTGACTTCCACGGAAGCCTCCAGCCCGCGCCCGGTGCGGCGGGCCACCAGGATCTTGCTCGTTCCGACGTCGAGGCCGATGCGGCCTTCCGCGCTGGGTACGACGCTCTCGGTTTTTTGATTATCTTCCATTGCTAGACTCCTTTGATCAGTGTCGCGGGGCCCCACCGCCGCCTGGCTCGTCCCCACTAAGCAACCTACTAGTTTGGCGGCCGTTCAGCGACCGCGTCCGCGACTGGCCCTCGCTCTTCGCTCGGGCCGAAAAACACGGCCGGTTTCCCTTGCGCCGCGTTTCGCCTTCAATTCCTCCCGGCCGGCGGCCCTGACGGGCCGTTCAGTGTCGCGGGGCCGGGTCCCATGTGTGTCTGCCTGGCCCGCTAGTTCTCATAGAGTGCCGCCAGCAATGCCCCTCGAGCCGTGGCGGTCAGGGGCTCTTTGCCCATACGGACACCCGCCAACGGGATCGGGAGGTTCTGTGCCATCAAGGCACGCTCGAATTTCACTTTGAAGCCCTTGGGAAGCGCGCTTCCTCCCGCCAGCACGACGGGTAGGGAACTATCGAGCTTCGGCATCCTCTCGGTGCGCGCTAACGCGTCCTCGATACCCTCGACAACCGTGTTGATGAGATCCTGATAGTAGATCTGGAGCGCCCCCTCGATCTTAGAGCGCGCCCGGCGATTCAAGTCCAGTCCCTCTTCTTTGATCGTGCGCACTCGCGTGGCGGTCTCTCCGGTAACCTTGCCGACCGCCTCGTCGATGTCGTCTCCGCCTTTCTCGATGGCGAAGGCAAAGACCGGAACCGAGAGATACGCGAGAGCCACATTCGTCAGTCCGCCGCCGAAACTGATGCCGATTCCGGAGAAGTTCTCTTTCTCGAGCTCGGAGAACACAACCGCCAGCCCCTCGTTGATGCTCTTGGCCTCGTAACCCATGCCTTCGAGCATCTGCTTCATCAACGCTTCGTGGTAGACGAGGCTGGTGGGTGCGCTCAGTGGGGCGCCGGGAATGCTGAAGCACACAAGACTGCCTTTGGAATTCTTCCCCAGTAGCTTCTTGACGATCACCTTGAGGAGCTTTTGCGCGTGCGGCTCGGTGGCATTGACAAGGCCGTGCCGCATCGGCCGCCGCGTCTCGGCATTGAACATGTTGGCGAACTTGGCCGCTCCGTTTCCGTAGACGACGATCCGGCGCCCCTCGCGAACGTAGTCGATGTCGTTTTGAGCCAAGATCTGCTCGGTGAAACGGGAAGGGGGAAGGTCGATGAATGCGTTGAGCTCGGCGGCGGAGCGGAATCCTCCTCCGTTCCTTCGCGCCGTAACGACCGTGCTGGTGCCGAGGTCCAGTCCCGCTGCCTCTCCGTTTTCGTGTCCGTTCGCGCGCACGGGCTCACTCCTGGCGGGAGTCTTGCCTGCGGATTTTCTCGAGACCATGGCAACCTTCTTTATAGATTCACGAGGTCGTTTCTAGAGGAACTTCCGCGCCTCGGGCACTGCCCGCCCCCTGGAAACCACTGAGCTCTAGAAGGTACTTCGGATCAGAAAGCTAGAAAATCGTACCATCGCGCCTAGTTCCTGTCAACCGGCTCAGAAACTACTTGATTTCTTGGAGTTAACAGCCCGAAGGATGCTTTGAGCCTTCTCCAGGTCCTCCGGCGTGTTGAGATTGAAAAGGGCGTTTCCCTGGGGGTTGAGCCGGGCGAGCTCCTCTCCTTCCACCCAATACACGCTTAGATCGTCGAGGAAGTCGGCAGCCTTGAGGTCGCCGCCTTGCAGCCGAGCTTCGAGCGCCGGAAGGCAACGTCGGGAATAGAGGGCACAGACCGGAACCGGTACGTCCCCTGGGCGTGGAACGACGGCGTCGTGTCCCGAGAGAAGACTCGATAGTCCCCTCAGGAACCCTCGCGTGAGGAATGGCAAGTCACAGGCTACGACGAGAACGATGTCCCGCTCTGCCGTGGACAAAGCGGTATGAATGCCCCCGAGAGGGCCGGAACGCGGTCGTAGATCGGGTTGGACTGCCAGCCCGAGCGCGGCATAGGGTTCGGGCGACTCACCGGCCAGAATACGCAGCGGCTCATACTCTGGCCGGAGGAGCTCGATGAGGGCTTCGATGAGAGTCGGCCCGGCCGGATCTCGCAGACGCAGCCAAGCCTTATCCCTTCCCATGCGCTGGGACTGACCTCCCGCCAGGATTGCGGCTTCGATGGCTCCGCGGTGTGGCATGGTCTCCTATGAGAGAAGAGCGGCGAGCACGTAGTATAATCAAGTCACCGCCATTACCCATGAAACATTCGTGCGGCCCTTTTCAGGAACGTCTTCGCGGCGGCGAAGCGTGAGCGGGGGAGTATCGGCGCCTTGCATTTGAACGACGACTCAGTCGAGCGTCTCTTCGTCGCAAGCCTGCGGAGCGCCCTCGAGCAAATCGCCCCCGAGCGCCTGGATGTCTTCGAGAACTGGTTTCCCGCCGGGGATCGAAGGCCGCGATTTCACATTGCACCGGTGATGGGAGCCGTTAGCTACCTGAGCCGGGATGCCGCGTTGTACAACGTGATCATGGAGAAAGCTGGGCGCATCGCGTCGACTTGGTGTTACGAGCACCTGTCCCCCGTGGAGCGAAAGTTCTGGGCCTCGATGCCGCAGGCGGGAAGGGAACGCGTCGTGAGGCGGCTCCTTCGAGTCGGGCTCAGAAAGATTCAGCGCGACGGTGAGCTCACCGCCGAACGCGAAGGTCCCAAGCTCTTGCTCAAGCTATCGAACTCTTTGTTTTGCCGCACCGTCTCGGGGAACGGTCCGGTTTGTCTCTACTATGCTTCCCTCTTTTCGGGACTGATGGAGCGGGGGGGGCTGCGTTGGTCGGTGGTCATCGAGTCCAGCTGCGGGGAGTCCAATCGGACGGAGTGTCGCTTCGAGGCGTTTTCCTGATGGGGCCGTCCGTGCTTCGAGCCGGGGGGCGATGACGCTTCCTGGGCGATGGGTACGTGCCTGGACGGCGGTGATATGGGCTTCCGCTCCGTTGCTGCCCGCCTTGAGGATTTATCTAAACGAGATCGCCCCCGGAGGTTTCGACCGCTACCTCACGTCAGGCTTGCTCTTAGCATCGGGCGTGGTCGTTGGTCTGGTTTGGGTCCGTCGGCGCGGCGACCGAATGCGAGCGTTCGGTGAGCTCGCGCTCGTCGTGATGGGTTTTGCGGTGGTCTACCGACTGTTGGCTTCTCCCGATCCACGTTCCCATGTCATCGAGTTGGCGCATTTCGTCGAGTATGGGATCTTGGCGACGCTGGCCTTCGCTTCTCTAGGGACGCTGTCCCCTACCGCCCGTTGGATGCAGAGCTTGCTCCTGGTCGTCGCCGTGGGAGTCGTGGACGAGGCCATCCAGTGGGCCCTCGCCTCACGGGTCGCCGAGATCCGAGACATCGCGCTCAACGCCGCCGCTGGCGGGCTGGGACTTTGCTGTGTCGGGTGGGTGTTGCGCGCGGGCGACCGCGGGCAGAGCGCTCGCCCGACCCGCGCCGAAGAGCGCAGGCTCGTCACGGCGGGGGCGTTCTTGTTTCCGGCGCTGGCGGCGTTTCTCTATGTCGTTCATCTTGGCTACTGGATTCGATGGGACGACGTCGAGTTCGTTTCGCAATTCCGACCTTCGGAGATCGACCGTGTGGACGAGGCACGTCGCGCCCGTTGGGCGGCGTGGAGCGGCTCCGAGAGGAATGCCTTACAGCAACCGGCTAGGCTCTTGGCGCTCGAAGACTTCTACGTCACCGAAGCCCGACGCCACATTCAGGCCCGCAACGAAGCGGCTGACGGAGGTGACCTTCACATGGCCACCGGTGAGAACCTGATCGTGGAACGGTGGTATCGCCCCTATCTCGAAGTCGCGGGTGGGGCGCGCACCGACCTGCCAGCGGAGCTCGTTGGGGGACCCTATCGGAGCCCCGTACCCACTCATCTCTGGCCTGGACTCGCGTCGGCGTCGGTGTGGGGGCCTCTCATCGTCGTCGAGCTCGCGCTCATCGCGCTGGTGACCTATTGGTTCCGCCTGGAGAAAAGAGCATGAGACGCCGTATTGCGCTCGTTTTCCTTGGGTGGACCACCGCCGGGTTAGCCGTCCTGGCCGCTCCGGCGCCGAAGCCTCAGTCCAGCGACGAAGAGATTGGTCGGGCGCTACAAATGCTCGGCGAGATCCTCGGCGTTCCCGACATCCCCCCGGAGGAGTTGAAACGGAAGGTGGAGGAGGTAGGCGGGCTCCGTTTCACAAGGACGGTACCCATCGATTTCATGACTCGCGACGAGCTCGCCGCCTACATTCGGCGCCTATTCGACGAAGAGTATCCACCCGAGGTTGCCGCACGCGAAGAGAGGATGTTGCGGGCCTTCGGCTTTCTTACCGGGGGCGAGGACCTGCGCGTCATTCGGGAGGGGGTTCTCAACGAGAACATCGCTGGCTTCTACGATGAACGACCGGAGGTCAAGAAGTTGTTCACCGTCTCTCCGGCGTCCGACGAGCAGAACCTCGACTTCATGAATCAGCTCATCCTTTCACACGAGCTCCGACACGCGCTCCAAGACCAGCACGTGAACCTGAGGCAAGTGCTCGGCGAGGGAACTGATTTCGACGATCGGCGTCTCGCCGTCCTGAGCCTCTTGGAGGGCGACGCCACCCTGCTGATGGAGAAGTATCTCACCGCGGGCCTGTCGGCGGGCGGGGCAGAGGGGGAGGCGCTGGCCGGCCTGATGGGGCTGGGAGGCGGCGACAGCCGCGCGATGGCCGACATGTTCGCGGGACCCCAGCTGCGGGGGGCGCCAGCGGTGGTCCGGGAACAGCTCCTCGTCCCGTATCTCGATGGAAGGAGCTTGGCGGCTGCGATCTTCGAGCGGGGCGGATTTCAACTCCTCAACGAGCGCCTGGCCGATCCCCCCCGTTCCATGGAACAGGTGCTGCACCCGGAGAAGTATCTGGAGCGGCGCGACGAGCCGACCGTGTTAATCGTGTCGGAGGCAACGGGAGAAAGCGTCGAATCGGAAGGGCGGTTGGGAGAGTTCCTGATCCGCGTCCTATTCCAGTCGGTCTTGCCTAGGCAGGAAGCGGAGGGGGCCGCCGCGGGCTGGGGGGGCGATCAGTATGCACTGTGGGCCGACCAACAGACCTATCGCCTCGTGTGGCGCACGACCTGGGACTCGGTCCAGGAGGCGCAGGAGTTCCACCGGGCTCTCACCCGGTTCGCATCGCTCCGGTACGGAAGTAGTGGTCCAACATCCGGAGAGTCCGTGACGTTCGAAGGTGAGCGCGGGGAACGTAGCCACATTCGCTACCAGGGCAGCGACGTGACGTTGGAGCGGGAAGGGCTGCGGCTTACCGAGTAACCAGGGGGCTCACCGAGCCGTCTTCTCCATCATCACCTTACCCGAACCCTCCAAGCGAACATTGAGTGAGGGGCGGGAATGTGGCGACATGAGCTCGGCCAGGGCATTGTCCTCGACGATCGCCGGGGTCAGGTCGCCGGACCAAGAGATGACGTCGGCGCTGGACACGTTGACAGGGTATCCCGGCGTTACGGTCAGCACGAGCGGTTTCGTTTGAACCGATAAGGCAATGAGCCCCGTTCCCTCGATGGCTAGAACATGCAACCGCGGTTGGGAGGTGCCCTCCCGCTCGATGATCGCGTAGCGCGGCGTGAGCGTTTCCTGACAGGCCAATAGGTGAGAAGGCTCGACGAAGATTTCCTCGCCGTTTATCTGGAGCAC
>JBOGJF010000400.1:0-2811 GCA_050747785.1 Vicinamibacteria bacterium | reverse complement strand
CGAGCGACTATGCTCCATACGTTCGAGACGAACGGTGGGCCCAACACAGGACTTGGTTTGTTGTTTGGGGACAATCGGCGCGGCATGGGGAGTTTTCGAAGGTGCGTGCGGTGAAGGTTTTGATCCGGGACGTTCTGATGGTTCCTAGGGCCGTCTCTCCTACAAGTCTGGTGCTGAAGTGAAGTTCGGAACGCTCGTCATGGGAGTTAGCGCTGCCACGATCTTGCTCTCCGGCGCTTGTCGGTGGCGCACTGCTGATGTCTATGAGATTCCCGAAGACTTCCGAGGCTGGATCCGGATCGATTATTCTGTCCCGCAGTGCCCAGAACTAGAGGTTTCAGAAGGACGACGGATCATACGGATTCCTGACGACGGTCGGTTGTGTACAAGCTCGGATTTAGAAGTGGGTGTCGCAGTCGATGAGTTTTTTCTAGTTGGAGAGACTCGCGCGAAGGTGCTGGAGGTTGGCGAACCGCGGGATCGCCTTATATGGGGTTGGTCCAACGGAACCGAGAGGATTCCGGGAGAACCAGACAAGGTCTTCGTGAGCTTCTTTGTGGGTACCGAGCAACAGTTTGAGGAACGCGCTGCTGAGCGCCCCTAGCGTTGCAGATGGTAGGGATAGTATGGGTGCAATGGGAGTTGGCGCGGCAGATCGGCGTCGTTTTCCGGTCCAAACAGCGGTTGAAGACGGTCCGGATTCACTGTTTCGAGAGATGTCGGCGTCGTGGATGAGGATCAGGGCAGACGACGGCCGTAGGATCGGTCGGGGCTCAGCTGGGAAGCTAAGCGGCTTTCCGGATCAGAACCGGGAGCATCTGGTCTGGATCGAGATACGCGATCTCAAACGGTAAATCATTGGGTCCTTCGCGAGGTCGTGCTCGAGGAGGATGGACGGCGGCTAGGTGGACGGGTTCGCGACCGAAGTAGGTCTCAGCCGGTGTGCCACCGCCCAAACCCTGATGCGGTCTCAGGTAGGTGTAGTGGTAAAGCCCGAGCTCGAGTCGACGTTGGAGCTCCCTTTTGGTCAAGGGCATGAAGGTACGTAGTCTCAAACCGTCTTTGAGAGTTCTCCAGAGTCTTTCGATGATCGCGATGGAGCCGTACTTGCCCACGGCCCCGAAGCGTTGCCGTGTGCTTAGCCGTCGCAGAGTTTTCTGAAACCGCTTGGCGGTGAACTGCCGCCCCTTCAATTGGCGGACGACGTCGGCCTAGGCTCGACTGCGGGCGGGTCAGCTGTCTTGAAACAAAGCTAGGTTGAATCGACGAGGTTCGGCTTTCGTTTTTCGCCGAGACGCATCGATCTTGTTCTGGAAGAAGGCGGTCCCGAAGACCTTCTCGGCGGCCAGGCGGTTGTGTGGGCCGCAGTAAAGCCTTAGGTGCTTCTCGTCGTGGGTGCGATACAGGGCGAAGGGCAACAGGTGTTCGATCTCGAGTCCTGTTCTCGCCCGACAGCGTGTTCCGTCCGGACCTCGATACTGGCACTGATAGCCCGCTCTTTGGTGGACCCGTTCGCGCTTGTGTGAAGAAATGTAACGAGAATGGGTCGAAATCTTGCGCGCGCGAGATTGTTTCGCTGTGGGTAGGAGAGTGCCGGTGGTTGCAACGCCCTCGATACTAGGCTGGCGCGGCGCCTCGCAACGCTCACTGCGGTCTGGTCTGGGTGCAGCTCCCGTTTCCTGTGCGGCGCGTGTGCTGGGGAGGCCTCCAGTGCCTCCTTCCCGCGCGAGTCGCCTGACGTGCTTCCTCTTTAAGTCCTTCTTGTCAAGCGCGATATCCATCGCTTGCTCCATGATCTCGGCCATGTGCTGAAGGGGATTGGGCACGCCGAGGACTTCGGCGAGACGTTCGAACTTCTCCTTGAAGGCTCGGTTGGCCGCGAATCGGAAGTTGAAGACTTCCGGCTCCGCTGGCTCGAGGATAGTTGGGGACACGCGGGGAACCGGTCGCGGCATCAGTGGAGCCGGTTCGGGTGCTACGGTTTGGAGAGTCAGAGGTGCGGCTGGCAGAGTAGGGGCCTTTCGAATCGAGGGAGCAAAGACGGGCTTGGGCCTGAGCGTGACCAGGTATTCCTCCACGTCGCGGCTACCCATCCCCGCGCAATTCGAAAGAAGCTTGTCGACATTGGTGTCCGTCAGGAGCGGCGCCAGGAGGCCCGCGACGGTAAGACTCATGCGGTTCTCGGCCAGCGCTGCGAGTATCTGCGGGAATCGACGCGAGACGTTAGCCACCTGAATACGCCGGGCGACCGAGCCCTCGCTCAGATTCAAGCGTCTGGTGCAGTAATCGAAGAGATTCTTGTAGCCGCGCTCGAGGTGGCCCTTCCTTCTCGAAATCTCCGCAATGTGCATGATGACGAGCGCGACGTTTTGTTTCTCGGCGCGGACCAACTTCTCCACGGATCGATCCAGCTCTTCCGTGGAGAGACCTTCAAGCGTCTCGAAGTACCTCGTAATTTTCTCGATCATGACCATCACCTCCTCTACACAATATAGAACGAGGTTTTTTGACGCAGCCCGCAGCCGTGTAGTGGCTTCTGCGATCGATTCGAGACTCTTTCGTCATGATGATCACGTTTGGGTCACTGTAGGCGGCGAGAGCGATCGTGAAGCGTGTTTTGGTGAAGGGTTGCGCCGCGGTGGAATCGTGCTTCGAGATTTTGTCAAGTCCTTTTTTGTTTTTTTGCAAGAAATTTGCGCTCTTCGGCCTTCGACTTCGAAGCCTACGGGCTTTACGAGGTGGTCTACGCCGATCAGAACCGGCTTCGTGTCTTCGACGTGTGGACGGGACGGTGGTCTTCGAGACCGAGGT